>CALAFV010000489.1 GCA_937891445.1 uncultured Phycisphaerales bacterium
CGACATCGTCACAAAGGCCCGCGGGATGATCGGGCCGGACGGGTACCCGATCCTGTGCCAGGGGCGCGGCTCGGCGGCCAACTCGGCCGTCTGCTACTGCCTCGGCGTCACCAGCGTGGACCCCGACCGCATCGACGTGCTCTTCGAGCGGTTCGTGAGCAAGGAGCGCAACGAGCCGCCGGACATCGACGTTGACTTCGAGCACGAGCGGCGGGAGGAGATCATCCAGTACATCTACTCCAAGTACGGGCGCGACCGGGCGGCGCTGACCGCGGAGGTCATCTCCTACCGCGGGCGCAGCGCCGTGCGCGAGGTCGGCAAGGCCCTGGGCCTCTCGCTCGATCTCGTGGACCGCCTGGCCAAGAGCATGGACTGGTGGGAGCACGGGGCCGTGCGCGAGGACCGGCTCCGCGAGCACGGCCTGAACCCGCAGGACCCCACGCTCCGGCACGTTCTGTCTCTGTGCGCCCAGATCCGCGGCTTCCCGCGGCACCTGTCGCAGCACGTCGGCGGGTTCGTCATCAGCCGGGGGCCGCTGTGCGAGAGCGTCCCGATCGAGAACGCGGCGATGGAGGACCGCACGGTCATCGAGTGGGACAAGGACGATATCGACGCGCTGGGGATGCTCAAGATCGACGTGCTGGGGCTGGGGATGCTGACGTGCATCCGCAAGGCGTTTGTGCTGATCGAGGGGTACGAATCACGCCGCACCGAAGGGGCGAGGGAATCGACGGGGGACGTGTCGCATGATCTTCCTCCGCCCCTTCGGGGTGAGGGCGGCCGGCGGTTCGAGTTGCACACCATCCCGCCGGAAGACCCGCGCGTGTACGACATGATCTGCAAGGCCGACACGTTGGGGGTCTTCCAGATCGAGTCGCGGGCGCAGATGTCGATGCTGCCGCGGCTGAAGCCGCGGTGCTTCTACGACCTGGTGATCGAGGTCGCCATCGTCCGGCCCGGTCCGATCCAGGGGAACATGGTCCACCCATACCTGAGGCGGCGCAACAACGAAGAGCCCATCACCTATCCGAGCCCGGAGGTCGAGAAGGTTCTGAAGAAGACGCTGGGCGTTCCTCTGTTTCAGGAGCAGGCGATGGCGCTGGCCATCGTCGCCGCGGGGTTCACGCCCGGCGAGGCAGACCAACTCCGCCGCGCGATCGCCGCGTGGAAGAGCAGGCCCGGCGCGATCCTCGCGTTCGGCGAGAAACTCATGTCCGGCATGATCGCCCGCGGCTACTCGCGGGACTTTGCGCAGCGCTGCTTCGACCAGATCAAGGGGTTCTCCGGCTACGGCTTTCCCGAGAGCCACGCGGCGAGTTTCGCGCTGCTCGTGTACATCTCGGCGTGGCTCAAGTGCTACCACCCGGCCGCGTTCGCCGCGGCGCTGATCAACAGCCAGCCGATGGGTTTTTACGCGCCCGCCCAGATTGTCCGAGACGCGAAGGAGCACGGGGTGGAGGTGCGCGAGATCGACGTGAACCTCAGCGATTACGACTGCACGTTGGAGGAAAGGCACGAAGGCACGGAGGCACGAAGGCACCAAGGAGAAGATTGTGGATGCCGGGCAACAGAAGAGCATCAGGACGTTTCGCGATTTGGTCGCGTGGCAGAAGGGGATGGGACTGGCGGAGCATATCTATGCGGCCTCGCAGGGCATGCCGAGAGCCGAGCAGTTCGGGCTGACGATGCAGATGCGCCGGGCGGCGGTATCGGTGCCGTCGAACATCGCGGAGGGATATGCAAGGCAGAGCACGACGGAGTATCTCCGATTCCTCCGGATCGCGCGGGGTTCGCCGGCCGAACTTGCAACGCAGGTCGA
This sequence comes from uncultured Phycisphaerales bacterium, assembly GCA_937891445.1. GTDB lineage: Bacteria > Planctomycetota > Phycisphaerae > Phycisphaerales > UBA1924 > CALAFV01. Next base: position 1,820 of record CALAFV010000489.1, read on the forward strand.
ACTCTCGGTGCGTATGCGGCTGATTCCTCGCAACGATCGGCTGATGGCTCTGCTCGGCGAGGAGGACCGGATTCTCCAGGGGCTGATCCGCAGCCTCGAGAAGCGTCAGACGCCGAGC
>CALAFV010000490.1 GCA_937891445.1 uncultured Phycisphaerales bacterium
GCCTACTCGCCCGCGGCGAGGACGCTGCTGATCGTCGTCGCGGCGGGGCTGGTTGTTCTGTGGCCGATGACCCGTCTGTGCCAGGCTGCCCCCGAGCGGGCGCCGCTCGCAGCGGTCATCGCGGACCTCGTTGTCCTCCTCGCCCCTGTGCAGATGGTCGTCTGGCCGATGATCATCCTCGCGAACTGGCCGGTGGCGGTGGTCGGGGGCGTAGCGGCGCTGCTGGCGGCGTGGACGGTCCTGATCGGCGGCGTGCTGGCGGTGGCGTTCACCGGCCGGCGCCGCGAAGGCCGCCCGCCCGGCCCCGGGCCATGGGGACGCTCGCTGTACATGATGGTGTGCCTGGCCCTGACCCTCGCGGCCCCGGTGGTGCTCGCGCTGCAGCCGCTCCGGGCCGCGACGAACCTCGCGTGGCTGCACGCCTGTTCGCCGTTCACGGCGATCTACCTGTTCACCGGCTCGGGTTGGAGCGGCCCGACGGACGCCCCGCGCCAGTTCCAGTGGGCCGCGATCCTGCTGGCCCTGGCCCTCGCCCTGGCGCTCTGGGCCGCGGCGGCCGCACGCCGCGGCGCTGGCTCCGCCGCACGGGCGCGGATACATTGACCGGTTGAGGGGCGACCCGTCCGCCCCCCGTTCGCCGTGGTGGGCACACGCCCGGCCCGGCGGAAGTTTGGAACGACTTGTCGCACAGGAAGGACCCGACGATGGAGATGGTGACCCGAGAGGAAAAGGCGGCGCTGGAGAAACGCCTGGCGGAGCTGATCGCCAACCGCCCCGTCATCTCCAACCGCATCGCCGAGGCCCGGGCCCTGGGCGACCTGCGCGAGAACGCGGAGTACCACGCGGCCCGCGAGGAGCAGGGGCTTCAGGAGGCGGAGATCCGCCGTCTGGAGGAGCGCCTCGCCAACATCTCGATCATCGACGAGAACGCACAGATCGCGCGCGACGTGGTCTTCATCGGCGCGACCGTCAAGATGCGCGAGGCCGGCTCCGACCAGATCGAGGTCTTCCGCCTCGTCGGCGAGGCCTCCGGCGCGACCAACGTCGATTACATCGAGGTCACCGTCGGCTCGCCCATGGGCGAGGCGCTGCTCAAGGCCCGCGTGGGTGAGACCATCTCGGTCCGCGGCCCTCGCGGCGTCAAGAAGTTCGAGATCCTCGAACTCGTCTAGCCGGCGTCCCCCGAACCTAGGCCCCCCGAACCTAGGGCTGATAACAGATCTCGTGGCGTGCCCGCTCCGGCCAGTGGCGTCCGCCGGGGCGAGTTGGTAGATTGAGCCGCGTCCGGACCGATACCATCCCCGGCCCCCGGCAAAGCCCTAGGGCGTCCTCTGGAGGTCCCCGGCGGCGAGCCCAAGACCGGCTTTCTTTTGTCACCCGCCCGAACTTCTGGAGCCGCCCATGGGTCTGGACTTCGCGCTCGATGAGTTGTACGCCACCGGCTGGTCCAACCTGGACACCGCCGGCTGCTCCTACCACAAGGACGGCCGCGCCTACCCGGGCGTGGCCCGCGTCCGCCAGGAGTTCGCGGCGGCCGGCTTCGACCTGACGATCCAGCACGCGGCGCCGTACAACTGCTACCGCGCGACGTGGACGGCCGTTGGCGGCGGGACGACCGCCGGAGCCGTGGTCGGCCACTCGGAGTGCGAGGCCGCCGTGTTCGCGCTGGCCCACCTCCGCCGCCACGTGCTCGCCCACGCCACCGTCTGAGCAGCCCGAGCGCCGACCGGCCCGGCGGCAATCCGGCCGGGCTTGAGTCCGACCGCCCCACCGGCCTAACGTTCAGCCCACTGGCCCCATCGTCTAGTCTGGTCCAGGACGCCAGGTTCTCATCCTGGAAACTGGGGTTCGAATCCCCATGGGGTCACTTGAAGCAACGGCACCGTCTCGCACGGTGCCGTTTTTCCTTGTGGGGGGCCGCTCAGGTGACTGTGCCCTGCCCTGCAGGTCGTGACCCGCCGCAACCGCGAGCCTGCGGGCCGCCTTCCAGCGCGTGCGCCCGACCACGATCGGCCGGCGGAAGCCGAACTACTCCAGGCTCCTGGCCACGGCGTCGACGGCCGCGTCGTTAATGCGTGGTTTCCTGTCGCCGGGCCTGACGGAATCCGTGGCGTGCCGATTTGCATGCTGCTCAAAGGCGATACCACCGGGACCGTCCGTCACGCCGCCTGCACCAGCATCTTCCTGAACCGGGCCAGCGCGAACAAGAAGAAGACGGCGCCAATCCCGGCCAGCGCGAGGAACCGGGGCCAGACGACGTCGAACCCCGCCCCGCGGAACAGGATGGCCTGGCTCGCGGCGACGAAGTGTGTCGTCGGCGCGGCGAGCATGATGGTCTGCACGAACTCCGGCATGCTCTCGCGCGGCGTCATGCCGCCGGAAAGGAGTTGAAGCGGGATCAGCGTGAGCATCAGCAGCAGCCCGAACTGCGGCATGCTCCGGGCCAGCGTGGCCATGAAGATCCCCATGGAGGTCGTCGCGCACAGATGCAGCGCCGCGCCCGCAAGGAACAGCAGCCGCGAACCCTGCACCGGCACGCCCAGAGCCCCGCGGACGATGAAGGTCAGTGAGAACCCGGTTCCGATCAGCACGACCAGGCCCATCGCCCAGACCTTGGAGAGCATGATCTCCGTAGGCGTCACGGGCATCGTCAGGAGGTGCTCGATGGTGCCGTGCTCGCGCTCGCGGATGAGGGCCGCGCCGGTCAGGATGATCGACAGCGCGGTGACCATGTTGATGACTTCCATGAGCGAGACAAACCACGACTGGTCGAGGGTCGGGTTGAAGCGGTTGCGCAGCACCAGGTTGACTGGCGTTTCGGTCTGGCCGCGGTACTCGCGGACGAACTCGTCCACCTCGCCGATGATGATCCGTTGGATGAAGCCGCTGCCGATGAACGCCTGGCTCATGCGGGTCGCGTCCACGTTGAGCTGGACCTCGGGGTTCCGGCCGGCAAGGACGTCGCGCTGGAAGTTCGGAGGGATGTTGATCGAGAAGGTGTAGAGCCCGGCGTCCATGCCCCGATCGGCCTCGGCGGGCGTGACAAGTTTGGGCTCGCGGAAG
>CALAFV010000491.1 GCA_937891445.1 uncultured Phycisphaerales bacterium
GCGCTGCGCCAGCCACCATCCCGCCGGCGCCGCGCCCACGACCACGACCAGCAGCACCGGCCCGTACCCGCGCACCAGGTCGCTCGCCCCCAGCACCGCCTTCGTCAGCACCCCCAGTTCCATCTTCGAGAACATCGGCCGGAACATCGGGATCAGGATCCCGAAGATCGCCAGCAGCGCCGCCGCCCCGACGACCACCAGCACGGCCGGGTAAATAAGGCTCCCGATGACCTTCCCGCGCAGGTCCGCCTGCGCCGTCAGGAAACGCCCCAGCCTCGCCAGCACCGCCTCGAGAAACCCACCCTTCTCTCCCGCCCGCACCATCGCCACATGAATGGGCGGAAACACCTCCGGCCGCTGTCCCATCGCCTCGGCCAGGTCCGTCCCCTCCGCCACCGCGTCCGCCAGTTCCGCGAAGACCTTCGCCAGCCGCGGCGCCGACTTCTGGCTCCCCAGCAGCCGCAACCCCCGCAGCAGCGGCACCCCCGCCCGCAGCAGGTCAGCCAGTTGCTCGTACGCCGTCGCCAGTTGCCGCGCCGACGCCACCCGTCGCCGCCGCACGCGCCGGCGTTCCTCCTCCGCCGCCAGCGCCACCGGCGTGAGGTTCCGCGTCTCCAGTTCCGCCAGCACCGCCTGCTCGCTCGCCCCCGTGAGTACGCCGAGCACCCGCTCCCCCGTCGCCGTCAGTGCTGTGTATCTGAAACTCGGCATCGCGTGAAGCCCGGCATCCTGCTCAGCAGCGGCGGCCCATACTCATGGCCCCGAAGGGGCGAAGGGCTTCCCCCTGCATCCTACAGCCCCGTCACGCCCCCGCCTTCGTCTCTTCCTTCGTCCCCACCCCCAACAACTCATCGATCTTCTTCACCAGCGCCGGATCATCCGGCGTCGTCCGGGGGTCGAACTTCGCCACCACGTTCCCCTCCCGATCGACCAGATACTTCGTGAAGTCCCACGACGGCCCCCCGCCGATCGGCTCCGGCTGCGCCGCCAGTTGCTTGTACAGCGGGTGCGCATCCTCCCCCTTCACGCTGATCTTCGACATCATCGGGAACGTCACGCCGTACGTCCCCGTGCAGAACTCCTTGATCTCCGCGTCCGTCCCCGGCTCCTGCTCCTTGAAGTTGTTCGCTGGGAACCCCAGGATCACCAGCCCGGCGTCCTTCTTCTCCTCGTACAACTTCTGGAGCCCCTCATACTGCTTGGTCAGCCCGCACTTGCTCGCGACGTTCACGATCATCACGACCTTGCCCTTGTACTTGGCAAGATCGACGTCGTTCCCATCGATGTCCCTGACCGTGTACCCCAGCACATACGGCCCCTGCTTCACCTCCGCACCCTCAGGCTCCACGAAGACCGGCCGCCCCGCTCCGCCCATCACCCCCACGCCAGCCGCGGCCACAAACACCGGAAGCGCGATCACGCACGGGCAGATCTTCATGGCACGTCTCCTGCACCACCCCGCCCAAGGATAGCGGATCCCCGCGCGGGCCCACCGTCGCCCGTGCCTCATCCCTGGCCGCCCCCCGCCTCCACCTACACTTCCCCGATGATCGAGCTCCGCCGCACAGTCCGCTTCTCGATCAACCCCCCCGCCCAGCCCGGCCCCGATCCCAACTCGGACCGCCCCACCAACTCCTTCGCCGCCTACCCCACCATGCGCGGCCTCGGCCGCCACTACGAACTCGAAGTCCGCTGCCGCGGCGAGATCGACCCCGCCACCGGCTACTTCATCGACATCAAGTCCATCGACCGCGCCACGCGCGAGGCCGCCATCCCCCGCATCGCCTCCGCCTGCGAGCGCGACCCGCACGCGGAACCGGCGACCGTCCTCCGCGATCTCTTCCCGCACCTCGCCGCCGCGCTCCAGCCCGCCCGCCTCGCGTCCGTCCGGTGGCTCCTCAGCCCGTACTACTCCGTCCAGATCGGAGCCGACGACATGTCCACCGCCCTCCTCCGCCAGCAGTTCGAGTTCGCCGCGGCCCACCGCCTCCACGTCCCCACGCTCTCGGATGAGGAGAACCGCCGCCTCTTCGGCCGCTGCAACAACCCTTCCGGCCACGGCCACAACTACCGCATCGAGCCCTGCGTCGAGGTCCCCGTCGGCGCCGAGCGTCCCTTCACCCTCCTCGACCTCGAGCGCCTCACCAAGACCGCGGTCATCGACCGCTTCGACCACACCAACCTCAACACCGACACCGAAGAGTTCGGCGAGGGCCGCCCCGGCCGCCTGAATCCCTCCGTCGAGAACATCGCCCGCGTCTGCTTCGACCGCCTCGCCGCCGCCCTCGCCGCGAGCAATCTCCCGGGCAAACTCCGATCAGTCACCGTCTGGGAGACCGATAAGACATCCTGTACTTTCCCAGCCTGACAGCCCCTGCGGGCCGTCCGCTACACTTTGTTCTCCCACCTGTTTCCTGCGTTCTGTTTCCCGTTTCCTCCCCAATGGGCATCGCTGCACTTCTTCTCGACCGCGGTCTGATCACGCGCGAGCAGCTCGACGAGGTCCTCGCCGAGCAGCGCTCCAGCGGCGAGCGTCTCGACCGCCTCCTGGTCCGCAAGGGCCTGGTCTCTCAGAACCAGGTCCTCCAGGTCATCGGCGACCAGTTCCAGATGCCCGTCGTCGATCTCCAGTCGATCGAGATCGACGACGCCGTCCTCCAGGCCCTTCCTCCCAAACTCGTCTTCCGCCAGAACTGCGTCCCCATCGCCCGCAACAACGACACGCTGACGATCGCCACAAGCGACCCCTTCGAACTCTCCGTCCTCGACGAACTCAAACTCCTCACCGGCTGCTCCATCGAGATCGTGCTCGCCGATGAGGAGGAACTCCGCAAGTTCATCCGCGAGCGCTACGGCGTCGGCGTGGACACCCTCGACGCCATGTCTGAGGGTCTCGGCGCCGCTCACGCCGACGTGAAGGCCGAGGGCGCCGACGAGGTCGAGCAGGCCCAGGAAGCCTCCGTCATCAAACTCGTCAACGATCTGCTCATCGAGGCGATCACCGAGCGGGCCACCGACGTCCACATCGAGCCCTACGAGAAGACCCTCGCCGTCCGCTACCGCATCGACGGCGTCCTCCAGAAAGCCAACGTCCCCCCGACGATCAACCGCTTCGCCGCCGCCATCATCTCCCGCCTCAAGATCATGGCGAACCTCAACATCGCGGAGAAGCGCCGCCCCCAGGACGGGCGCATCACCATGCGCCACAAGGGCCAGGAGTACGACCTCCGCGTCAGCGTCATCCCCATGCTCTTCGGCGAGGGCGTCGTCCTCCGCGTCCTGAGCAAGACCGCCGTCCTGCTCAGCCTCGGCGACCTGGGCATGCCGCGGAACATCCTCGACGCATGGGACGCCCTCATCAACCGCCCCCACGGCATCCTTCTGGTCACCGGCCCCACCGGCTCCGGTAAGTCCACAACCCTCTACGCCTCCCTCAACCGCATCGTCTCCGACGAGGTGAAGGTCATCACCGTCGAGGACCCCGTCGAGTACCACGTCGCGGGCGTCAACCAGATCCAGGTGAACCACAAGGTCGGCCTCGACTTCGCCGCCGGCCTCCGCGCCATCCTCCGCCACGACCCCGACGTCGTCATGATCGGCGAGATCCGCGACAAGGAGACCGCCGAGACCGCCGTCCAGGCCTCCCTCACCGGCCACCTCGTCTTCAGCACCCTCCACACCAACGACGCCACCGGCGCGACGACGCGCCTGCTCGACATGGGCGTCGAGCCCTTCCTCGTCTCCTCGTCCCTGGAGGGCGTCCTCGCACAGCGCCTCGTCCGCCGCGTCTGCCCCGAGTGCAGCACGACGTACACGCCGCAGCCCGACGACGTCCCCGAGTCCTTCGCCCTTCAGCCCGGCGAGACGCTCGTCAAGGGCGCCGGCTGCCGCGCCTGCCGCACCACCGGCTACCGCGGCCGCGTCGGCATCTACGAACTCCTCCGCATCACCGACACCGCCCGCGACCAGATCATGCACCGCGTCAGCAGCCCCCAGATCGCCGCCAGCGCCGCCGCCGAGGGCGCCCTCTCCACCCTCCGCGCCGACGGCTTCTCAAAGGTCCGCGCCGGCATCACGACCCTCGAAGAAGTGATGCGTGCGCTGACGACCTGATACCAAACCATTCACATCGAGCCCCACAAGACGGAGCCCGTCGCGCGAGCGACGGGCCGAACGTTCCCTCGCACCCTGACGCGCTCTCCAGCCATCCACCCTCACTCCCACTCCCGCCACCGCTGCATCCGCCGCCTCTCGTGCGCTTCCCGAACCGCACCCATCATCCCCCCCATCATCCCGCCCGCCGCCCGCAGCATCGGCTCCGCCGCCCCCATCACCGCGCACGCCTCCACCAGCAGCGACCGGTTCCCGCGCGTCACGCTCACCAGGTTCTCCCCCTCCCAGTACGTGCACCCCACCCGCGGCCGCACGCCCTCGCGCAGTTCATTCAGCGGCGGCACGATCAGCCCCGGCTCCCGATCGGCCCCCATCGGCGACCGCACCGCGTTCGCCAGCGCCGAGCCCATCGCCACGACGTACGGATACCCGCTGCTCATCACCCGCGCCGTGTCCACGAACGACACCGCCACTGGCCGCCTCCCGCTCACCAGCCCCTCGCGGAACGCCGGGTTGCTCAGCAGCCCCTTGCCACCCTTGCCCATCGCCTGCCGCGCCCCAATCACCGCCGCCTGCGGCGTCAGCGCCGCCAGCAGATGCCCGTCCGTGATCGAGCACGTGATCTCCAGCGGCACCGGCAGCCCCGGGAAGATCAGCGTGCTGAACGTCATCCCATCGTGCTCCCACTCGCGGGCCCGGATGCGTCCCTTGATCTCCGGGTGCTGCGCCATCGCCGCGTTGGCCATCGACGACAGTTTCGACAGCGCCCCGCGCAGCCGCGCCGGCTCCTTCAGCGACACCAGCAGCACGCCCGACGTCAGCCCCGCCCCGCCCGTCGACTCCGACATGTACATCGTCACCCTGCCCCCCAGCGCCGCGAGCACATCCCGCTCCAGATCAACCCCCGTCTGCGCCGCGAACCGCGCCAGCCCCCGCCCCACATCCGGCTCCTGCTTCTTCACTTCCGCCAGCAGATCAATCAGCACCGACGGGTCCAGCGCGATGATCCCCGCCACCGTCGCGTCCGCCGGGATCGCGTTGATCTCCGCGTCGCTCAGCGGCTCCGTCCCCAGGCCCCACTTCTGAGCGTACCGCTTCACCCCCTCCAGCACCCACACGCCGACGCTCGCGTCCTCGGTGTACCCGAACTGGAACGAGTACTTCACCGCCTCCGGCCCCACGATCCCCGCCGCGATCACCGCGTCGATCGCCTCAACCCCCGGCGTTCCCGCCGCCATCATCCGCCCCATGTTCAGCAGCGGCGTCAGCGGCGCCGGGTCCAGCCGAGCCCGGAGCACCGGCTCGAACTTCCCCGTCACCCCCGGCGCCCCCGACGGCAGCGCCGCGAACGCCGCGTCCGGGTCCGTCACCGAGCCGAAGTGCATCTCCCACGTCGTCCGCCCGTTTGCCTCCCGCGGCCCATACCGCAGCAGGCCCACCGGCAGGAACATCTCCGTCATCCCCGCGTACTCGGCGCTGGCCTTGGATTCAAACGGCGGCGCCCCCGCGGCGATCATCGCCGACACCGCCCCGTGAATCTCGTTCGCCTGCGCCTGCCCCGTCGTCAGCAGGCTCGCCACGACGCCGACCCCGAACGCCCCGCGCGTCTGGTCCTGCGAGTTGTACGTGATCCCCAGCCGCGCCGGCCGGCTCATCGCCGTCAGCACCAGGTTCACCAGCGGCTGCGGCAGGTCCTCCAGGGCTT
>CALAFV010000492.1 GCA_937891445.1 uncultured Phycisphaerales bacterium
GGGCGCGCGGATGGGATGAGGCGCAGGGGGTCGGCCATCAGTCGGGCTCCGACTCGTCGGACGAGGGACGGTTCGGGGGCTGCTGCTGCTGGTCCGGCTGGCGCTGGGTGAAGAGCATCTGGTCGACGCCGCCGAAGGGAACGCGGGCGCCGTTGTCGAGGTTGAGGACGGGGCCGTAGGGGGTGCGGCTGACGGAACGGACGACGCCGACGACGCGGATGTTGGACTCGTCAAGGCCGCTGATGGTGTGGCCCAGGAGGGAGGTGGCGGAGGCGAACTCGCTGCGGGTGATGAGGTCGCTCAGTTTCGAGTGGAGTTCGAGGTCGGACTGAATCGAGCGGAGGGCGGCCATCTGCTCGAGCAGGGCGGTGGAGTCGTTGGGCTTGAGGGGGTCCTGGTTGGAGAGTTCGGTGAACATGATCTTCACGAACTCTTCGCTGGAGAGTTCGCTGAAGGCGTTCGAGCCGCTGGTGAGTTGGGAGGGAGCGCCGAGTGAGGAGATGGCGGACATGGGTCACCTTGTGGTCGGCGTGGTGTGGGGCGTTCTCAGGCGAGGGCGTCGATGCCGAGGAGGAGGGTTTCGTGCAGGGGCCGGTCGCGGGGGATGGTGAGGGGCGGTGGAATGTGGGTGCGGGAGGCGTGGGAAGTGGCGCCCGCGTCGGCGTCCGTGCCGGCGCGGGCGTCGTCGGTGTTGTGGCCGCGGGAGCCGTCCCTGGGATGACGGTCCCCGCGACCGTCGGCGGATCCTCCGCTGGCGTCGTTGTGATGCTGCCGCTCCGCGGCGTGCCGGTCGGGCGAGTCCGACTGCGGCGGCGTCGCGGGGGTGAGTTCGACCGCGAGCCGCTCGATGCTCAGGCCCCGCGCCTCCAGCGCGGAGCGGAGCAACGGCATGGAGGATTCCAGCAAGTCCCGTGCCTGCGCGGTCTGCGTGGCGAAGGAGGCGGAGAGAGCGCCGTCGCGGAGATCGACGCGGATAGTCATCGCGCCGAGGGTCTCGGGCGTGAGGCGCATGGTGATGGTGTCGCTGCCGTCGCCGCCGCGGGAGGCGCTGGCGGCGATGATGCGCGACATCTGCGCGGCGAGCAGATCCTGCTGCGCGGTTGTCGCGGGAGTGGGCGTGGCGGGCGCCGCGGCGTGGTTGAGGAAGGCCTGGCCGTGGCCGGGTTGGCCGCCGGCGCCGGGGTGAGCCGGGACGGTGATGAGGCGCACGACGGGGGACTGTTGGGCCGCGGGGCGCGCCGGTTGGGTGTCGGTGCGCTGGGATGCGTGTGCGCCGGCGTGGGATGTGGATGCGGTGGAGGTTGTAGAGGTGGCGTGCGCGGCGGTTGTTGTGGAGTTGGGGTTGGTATGCGGGGTGTCGGGGGATGGAACGGTTGTTGTGTTCGTGGTCGTCGGTTGGGTGGCGGGCGCCGGCGGCTGGGTTGGAACGTCAGAAGCCGCGAAGAAGGCAGGTGAGTCCGGCACAGGGGGCGGCGGCGCGGCGTCGTGGCGCGGGGTGGGGAACTGACGCGGGAGGAAATCCAGGAGGGAGCGGCGGCGCGGGAAGTTCGGCTTTGTGCGGACGCGCGTGGGTTGGTCTTCGGGTGTGTCGGCGGTGGATTCCTGCGCGGCGGGTGCGCCCGGAGTGGCCGGCTGCTGAGCGGTTGTTGCGCTGGGCCGGGAAACCACGGTGAGGTTGTTCAGCGCATCGACGGCGAGGGCGACGCGGCTGGTGGGCGCCTCGGCGCGGGGCTGGCGCGCATCGCGCGTGCCTGCCGGGGCGTCCGGTGCATCGTCGGTGGGCTCGGCATCGGGAGCGTCGGACGCGGAGGACTGACCATCCGGCGCAGAGGGAAGCGGCTGGGTCGGTAGCGCCGTGGGATGCGACAGTTGGGTCGGCGGCGACGGCTGAGCCGGCGCATCCGACGGCGGCGGTGGATCAGCGCTCTCGGCATCCTCCGGTGTTTCGGAGGGTTCCGCGCCCGCTGCGGTGTCGGCGCTTGTATCCGCCTCGCGCTTCTCCGTGGGAACCCGAAGCGCAGGAGTCGCGGGCGGGTCTTGCGCGGCGGCGGCATCCGATGCGCGGTCGAGCGTCTCGGCGAACGACAGACCGACATCGGCGCCCGCGTCTGGCGCGGAAGCGAGGAGTGCGGCGGGGTCGGCGGCGGGGGTTGGGGGGGGTGGCGCGAGGTGGATCATGGAGCCGGAGCCGCGGCGACTCCGACCTGGAGTCCGCGGGTCCGCAGTCGCTCCAGCAAGTCCGCTGCCAGTTCAGGCCGGTCCTTGATGAACTCGGCGATGATCTTGCCGCGGATGCGCTCATCCATCGCGCTGAGATAGGAGACGACCTGCTCGGTCCCCCCCCCACTCGCCTCGCTCTGGTTGAGGAGGGCCTGGAGGACCTCCTTGGCGTCCTTGGGCTTCTGGGCTTCGAGGGTCGCCAGGGCCTTTTTGAACTGGGCAGCGCCCTCGATCTCGGCGAGACGCTTGCGGTAGGCGTCGAACTCGGCCTTCTCGCGGGCCAGCGCGGCGGCATCCTCGGAGAGTTGCTGACGCTCGCGTGCCAGAACGCGGCGAAGGTCCTCCAGTTCACGCTGGCGGCGGAGAGTCTGCTGGAACTGGACGAGATCCGCCTCGTCCTGGCGCTGGATCCGGGCGTCGGCGGGCTCCGGCGGGCGCGCCATGCGCTCCTGCTCCTCGCGGACGGCCTGGTCGGAAGCGAGTTGGATCTTCGCCTGCTCCGCCGCGGCACGCTCCTGGTCGATCGTCGTGGCGAAGATGAGACGGACGCGCTCGAGGCGGTCGCGGTCGAGGCGGTGCGTGGCGTAGAGCCAGGCGACGAAGCCAGCCAGGGCGAGGATGTTGGCGACCGCGACGGTCGAGATGATGAGCCAGAGGGACCTCATGGGGCTTGGACCTCCATGTCAGCGAGCGAGCCGGGAGGATCTTTCACCACGGAGAGCACGGAGAACACGGAGCGGAAGCGGGAAAAAGGGCAGGGACGCAGAGGACACAGAGATTGAGCGCGAAGGTCGCGAAGATCGCAAAGAAGAAAAGAAGCGAAGAGAGAAATCAAAGAGGATGAGAAACGTGATGTGGGGGTGATGCGCATCATTCTGGCTGTTTCTCTGTGCTCTCTCTTCTCTCCGTGGTGAAACTACTCCTCAGACGCGGCCGCGCGGGTGTAGGCGGTGGCGCCGATTTCGTCGAGGTGCATGATTTCGCGGCGGCTTTGCTCCTGCTTCCACTGCTCGTAGGCCCGTTCGCGGAGGAGTTCGACGGCCTTGCGGTCAGCGGAGGCTTTAGCGAGGAGGGCTCGGGCGGCTTCGAGGCGTTTGAGGATGCCGGCGAGTTCGAGGGCGGTGCGGTGGGCCTGGGCGGTGAGGCCCATGAGAGCGCCGGTGTGGGTGCGGAGGGCGGTCATGTTCAGGCCGCGGGACTCGGTCGCCGCGCTGGCGGCGAGCATGGCGCGCTGCTCGGCGCGGGAGGCGGTGATGGTCGCCTGGATGGACCGCAGACGCTCCTCCGCCGCGGCACGCTCGGCCTCGATCGCGGCGACGCGGCGGCGGTGCTCATCCTCCGTGCGCTGACGGAGTTCGAGGACGCGCTGGAGCCTGAAGGTGAAGCGGGGCATGGTCAGGTGGGAAGGGACGGGGGCACGGAGGCACGGAGGCACGAAGAGGAGGACGCGGGGATGGTGCGCGCAGACATGGGGCTATTTACTTGCGTTTGGTGGCGTTCTGGAGGGCGGCGCCGGCTTCGACGGCGGTTTTGATCATCCGGGACTTGGCCTGTTCGAAGGGTTCGGTGTCGCCGGGGTCCTGGCGGAGCAGTTCGATCAGGCGGGGGTGGTAGGCCAGGGCGATGTCGGTCTCGGGGCTGGAGCCGCGGGCGTAGGCGCCGATCTGGACGAGGTCCTCGACCTCGCGGTGCAACGCGAGGAGGCGGATGCACTGGCGGCGGGCGGCGATGTGGGTCGCGTCGGTCACCTCATCCGCGACGCGGCTGACGGAGTCGAGAACGTCGATGGCGGGGAAGTGGGCGCGCTGGGCGAGTTTGCGTGAGAGGATGATGTGGCCGTCGAGGATGCCGCGGGCGGCGTCGGCGACGGGCTCGGTCATGTCGTCGCCCTCGACCAGAACCGTGTAGAGGCCCGTCACCGAGCCGCCGGACTCGACCGATCCGGCGCGCTCGAGCAGGCGCGCGAGGAAGGCGAAGACGCTGGGCGTGTAGCCGCGGGTGGCCGGGGGCTCGCCGACGCTGAGGCCGATCTGGCGCTGAGCGTGGGCGAGGCGCGTGACCGAGTCCATCATGAGCAGCACGTGGTCGCCGGCGTCGCGGAAGCCCTCGGCGATGGCGCAGGCGACCAGGGCGGCGCGGACGCGCATCAGCGGGCTCTCGTCGCCGGTGGCGACGACGACGACCGATCGGGCGAGACCCTCTTCGCCGAGGCTCTCCTCGATGAAGTCCTTGACCTCACGGCCGCGCTCGCCGATCAGGGCGACGACGTTGACATCCGACCGGGCGCAGCGGGCGATGGAACCCAGGAGTGTGCTCTTGCCGACCCCGGGGCCGGCGAAGATGCCCAGTCGCTGGCCGCGGCCGAGGGTGGTGAACAGGTCGATGGCGCGAACGCCGGTGACCATCGGCTCGCTGATGCGCCGGCGGGCCATGGGGCCCAGGGGCGGGGGCTCCAGGTCGCGGGGGGAGGTGCCGGTGATCGGGCCCTTGCCGTCGATGGGCTGGCCGAGGCCGTTGATCACGCGGCCGCGGAGGGCGCGGCCGACGCCGATGGTGGCCGAGGCGTGGCGGCCGACGACGCGGTCGCCGGGGCGGATGCCGGCGGCGGCGAGGTTGCCGAGCGTCATGACGATGGAGTGGCGGGCGTCGAAGCCGACCACCTCGCCGGCGATACGCGCGTCGCCGATCTCCACCAGCGAGCCGACCGGGAGGGGCAGGTCGTGAACGAGGACGACCAGGCCGCGCAGCGCCGCGACGCGGCCGCTGATGCGCAGCGGCTGGAGGCGGTCGAGGGTGCGGAGGGCTGGGGAGAGGAGGGACATTGGGGCGGCGAGCAGGTGAGCAGGTTGGAATCGTACAGTTTTGTGTGATCTGGCGATTACGCCGGCGGCTCTTGCGTGTCGGGGGATGGGAGGAGGGCTTCGGCGATGCGCTGGAGTTGGAGGTCGATGGAGGCGTTGATCTCGCCGCCGCCGCCCACTGCTCCCCCGCTGCCGTCGTCGCCGCCGCGGGTGCGGGCGACGCAGGAGCCGCGGGGAAGGGTGGGGTCGTCGGTGAGTTCGACGTGGCGCGGGGCGGCGGTGAGCGTGGCCAGGAGTGAGGGGAGGGCCTGCTCGATCGCGGCGCGGTCGTCGGGGTGGACGGCGATGACCAGCGCCGTGGGGCGCGTGATGAGCGCCAGGACGGATTCGAGTTGTGCGGCGGCGACGGCGGGGTCGGTCTCGATCTTGCGCCTGGTGACCTTCTCGGCGATGCGCAGCGCGAGGCGGAGGACGTCGTCGCGGGCCTCGGTGAGTATGCGCTCGCGGTCGGCGACGAAGGCGGCGAGGGCCTGCTCCCAGCCGGCGCGGAGGGCTTCGAGGTCAGCGGCGGTGGACTGCGCGGCCTCGGCTCGGCCTTCTTCCTGGCCGCGGGCGCGTCCCTCTTCGAGGCCGCGGGCGAAACCCTCGGCGTGGCCCTTCTCAGCGGCGCCGGCGATGAGGCGGTCGCGCTCGGCTTCGGCCTCCTTGATGATCTCGGCCGCGCGGCGCTTGGCGTTCTCGATGAGCAGTTGGCCCTGGCGATGAAGGTCGCCGAGGTCGAGCACGATGGCGTCGCGCGTCAGGTCTTTCGCGTTGGCGTGCTTGATCAGGGCCATGGGAAGGCACGAAGGCGCGAAGGCACGGAGGCACGGAGGCCGGGGCGCGCGGCGGTGTCGCGTCGGTGGACTGCGTGCGCGCGCGGCGTTATGCCTCCGTGCCTGTTCATCAGACGATGAGTTCGGATTCGCCGCCGCGGCCGGCGATGATGATTTCGCCGGCGTCCTCGAGGCGGCGGACGATGTCCACGATGCGCTGCTGGGCGGCCTCGACGTCGCTGACGCGGACCGGGCCCATGTACTGCATGTCCTCCTTGATGAGCGAGGCGGCGCGCTCGGACATGTTGGAGAAGATCTTCTGCTGGAGTTCGGTGGAGGCCGTCTTGAGGGCCAGGGCGAGTTCGTCGTTGTCCACTTCCTTGAGGATCGTCTGGATGCCCTTGTCGTCCACGAGGCGGATGTCCTCGAAGACGAACATGAGGCGGCGGATCTCCTCGACCAGTTCGGGGTCCTCGGCCTCGAGGCCCTCCATGATGGCCTTCTCGGTGGCGCGGTCGGCGAGGTTGAGGATCTCGGCGACGGTGGGGATGCCGCCGGCCTTCTCCATGGACTGCATGAGCATCATGGACAGACGGCTCTCGAGGCCCTTCTCGACTTCGCGGATGACCTCGGGGTTGGTCTGCTCCATGTTGGCGATGCGCTTGATGACCTCGATCTGCTTCTGCATCG
Source organism: uncultured Phycisphaerales bacterium (assembly GCA_937891445.1). Taxonomy (GTDB): domain Bacteria; phylum Planctomycetota; class Phycisphaerae; order Phycisphaerales; family UBA1924; genus CALAFV01. The sequence goes on from CALAFV010000492.1 coordinate 6,527, forward strand.
GCAGGCCGGAGAGGATCTCGGCGGCCTTGTGGTGCGGGAGGTGGCAGACGATCAGGGCGATGGTCTGGGGGTGCTCGTCCTGGATGAAGGTGAGGAGGTTTTCGCTCTCGGCTTTCTGGAGGAAGGAGAAGGGGGTCTTCTGGACCTGGGTCTGGATCTGCTGGAGGACGCGGTCGGCCGCGCCGGGTTCGAGGGACTGCTTGAGGAGTTCCTTGGCGTATTCGAGGCCGCCCTCGTTGACGTACTGGGAGGCGATGGAGATGGAGTAGAACTCCTCGACGACGCCGGTGCGGAGTTCATCGGGGACGCGGCCGAGGGAGGCGAGTTCGCGGGTGACCTCCTCGATGGCCTCGGGGCTGAGTTTCTTGAGCAGTTCGCCCGCGACGGGGGCGTCGAGGGTCATGAGGAGGATGGCGGCCTTCGTGAGGCCGGGGAGTTCGGCGGCGGTGGCGGGGAGTTTTTCGTTGGGCTTGCGGGGCATGGGAGGGGTCAGGACTGAGGACTGAGGACTTCGTTTTGAGTTTTGGAGGTTGGGCGTGCTTTCAAGCGCTTGTGACCAAGTCCTTCGTCCTCAGCCCTTCGTACCTTTTCTCACGATTCCGTCGATACCCAGCGGTTGAACAGGGTCGCCGCGTGGGTGGGGTCCTTCTTGATGAGTTCGGAGACCTGCTCGAGCATCTTCTTGCTGCGGAGCGAGGAGTCGTCGATCTCGATACCTTCGATGGCGGTGTCGCCCTCGGCGGCTTCGCCGACGATGTCGAGGCTGGCGGCGATCGGGGGTGGGATGCCGGTGAGTTCCTCGGGCGTGGGGAGCGGCTCGGGGCGGGCGGCCTTGCGGACCATCAGGACCATCATGCCCAGGGCGATGACCGCGAGGACGCTGAGGGCGACGGTCTTGATCAGGGCGCTGCCGGCGCGGACGCCGGTCCAGGAGGCGATCGTGCCCAGCGCGCCCGAGGCGCTGCCGAGGAGGCCGCCGCCGGCGGTGTCGGGGATGAGGCCGGAGCCCAGACCGGGGACGGCGACGGGGATCATCGAGACGACAACGGTGCCGGCGACGACGCCGCCGGAGGCGCCGTCGGGGCTTTCGGTCGCGGCGGTCTCGACGAGGGGTTGGAGGGCGCGGGTGAGGCGCTCTTCCTCGGCTTTCCAGGCCTCGAGGACTTCGGCTTCGGTGAGCGGGGCGTCGGCGTTGGCTCCCGCGCCGCCCGGCCCGCCCGCGGCGCGGCGCTGGCGGGCGAGTTGCTCCGCCCAGGTTCGTGGGACGCTGACGGTGGCGTTGATCTTGGTGGGGCGGCCCTTGGGGTCGAAGGTGACGTCGGTGCGGGTGCCGACGGCGTTTTCGAAGGTGGTCTCGGTGTGCTCCTCGCTCAGGCCGGTCGCGGGGCCGGCGGTGGAGCGGGAGATGTCCATCGCGGTGTTGGGGCGGACGCCGGGCTCGATGCCGGCGGTGGCGGTGGTCTGGGTGGTGGTGGAGGTGGTCTCGCTGGCGATGAGGGACTCGGTGCCCTGGCCGCGGGGAAGGACCTTGTGGGTGCGGCTCTCGCGGCGGGAGAGGTCCACCTGGGCGTTGACGGTGACGATGACGCCGTCGATGTAGCGCAGGGCGTCGGCGAGTTTGTCCTGGACGCGCTGCTCGACCTTGATGACGTGCTCGAGGTAGGTCGAGGCGCCGGCGGCGAGGTCGTCCTCGGACTGGGCGCGGTAGCGGCGGCCCTTGGCGGAGTCGATGATGCGGACGTCGGCGGGGTCGAGGCCGGCGGTGGCGCCGGCGACGAGGTCGGCGAGGGAGTTGACGGTCTCCTGCGAGAGCGTGACGCCGGGGCGGGTGTGGACGGTGACGTTGGCGGTGGGCTTGCGCGCGGCGGCGCCCAGGCCGCGGGGCTCGGGGGAGGAGATGAAGACGGAGGCGTGGTCGATGCCGGGGAAGTTGGAGACGACCAGGGCCAGTTCGTTCATCAGCGCCTGGGAGGCGAGTTGGTCGAGTTGGCTGCGGGGCATCATCCAGTGCTGCTTGTCGGCGAGGTTGCGGAAGAGGAGTTGGGTGTCGGAGGGGAGTTTGCGGCCCTGCTGGAGTTGGGCGAGGGCGGCGTGCTTGCTCTCGGCGGGGACCATGACCTTGCCGCCGCTATCGACGACGCGGATGCCGACGGACTGGAGGTAAGCGACGGCCTGGGTGCGCTCCTCGGGCGTGGAGCCGGGGAGGAGTTCGACCATCTCGGCGCGACCGGCGTAGAGGGAGACCAGCAGGAGGGTCATCGCCGCGACGACGGCGAGGGAGCCGATCGCCAGTTTCTGGCTGACGGTCAGGCGCGCGGCCTGCGTCTGGATCGTCGCGAAGATGCGGCGGAACTGGTCCACGGGCGAGGCCTCCCTGCCTCGGTGCGTCGGCGGTCGCTCGACGCGGCGCGCTCCGCGCGCGGCGGTGAGCCGGCCCGGGACGGGCCGCTCAGGCCGTTACTTCGGCAGGGTCGGTTGGTGCGCTTGAAACGCGGGCTTCGCGCAAGAACTGCGGGCTCGCGGGCGATGTTTGCCGCTCGACTGGCCGCGGAGCGACGGGCCACCCTTCGGGGTCAGACGCGGATCTGCTTGATCTCCTCGTAGGCAGCCTGGACCTTGTTGCGCACGGCGAGGAGGGTCTTGAAGGCGAGGTCGGCCTTCTGGGTGGCGAGGAGGACGCCTTCGAGGTCGTCGCGCTTGCCGGTCTGGAGGTCCTCGATGGCGGTGGTGGCCTCCTGCTGGAGGCGGTTGACCTGCTCGAGGTTCTTCAGAAGAACATCCTTGAAAGACGGACCGCCGGGCTGGGGCTTGTCCTGGGGGCGCTGGATCGGCGTGTTGTGCACGCCGCCGGCGCCGCCGATGAGTCCAAGGGGATCGGTCATGACATGCGCTCTCCCGGCAGGTCTTACGCGATGAGGCGCAGGGCCTGCGCGGTCATCTGCTTGATCGCCTCGGCGGCGGCGACGTTGGCCTCGTAGGCGCGAGCCGCCTCGATGGCGTTGATCTGTTCGACGACGGGGTTCACGTTGGTCGCGGCGACGTAGCCCTTGTAGGGACCGTCCTTGTAGGCGTACGGGCTGTCGGGGTCGTACTCGCGGGGCTGGGCCGGAGTGGGATCAAGGGTGATGGAGGCGACGTGGACGCCCAGCCCCCTCCCCCGCGCCACCTTGGCCGCGGGATCGCCGGGGGCCAAAGCCGCGATGCGGCGCTGGTACGGAGCGACGTTGCCGCTGGCGTCCAGAAGGGTGTTCTGGTTGGCGATGTTGGCGGCGATGACCTCCAGGCGGGTCCGCTGGGCGATCATGCCGGAGGTGGAGATGTCGAGAGCGCCGTACATTGGGGGAGGAAACAGGAACGGGAAACAGCAAGCAGGAAACAGAAAATGGTCAGATCACTCGCTCGGCGACGGCCGAGTTGAGGAGTTGGTAGCGGGACCTCAGCAAGTCGCTTGCCACTCGGAAGGCGGCGGCGTTCTCCACCAGATCCTGCATCGTGCGCTCGAGGTCGCGGTTGTTGCGGTCGTGGAAGAGGATGTTTGCGCTGGGGGTGCGCGGACTTAGCCGCAGGGCGCCGTCGGGGGCGACCTCGACCTCCGGGTTCCGGCCCATCTGAAGCGGGGCGCCGGGGGCCGTGCGGCCGGCACGGCGGGCCTCCACGGCCTCGCGAAGGGACTTCTGGAAGGCCGGGACGGAGACGTCCAGAGGACGGAAGTCGGGGGTGCTCAGGTTGGCGATGTTGTGCGCGATGAGACGCTGACGCTGGGCCGCGAAGCGCATGGTGGCCTCGAGGACGGGAATGGCGCCGGCGTTAGTCAGGTCGGAGATGAACACGGGAGGAGAGGGAGCAAAGGAGGGGCCAGGGGGACAGTGGAAAGTGGAGAGCGGAAAAGTGGAAATGGGATCTAGAGGGACGGCTCGACGAGTTTGGCTTCCTTCCACTTCTTGAGTTTGAGGCCGAGGGTCCGGACGCCGATGCCGAGGGCCTGGGCGGCGCGCTGGCGGTGGCCGCGGAACTGGTGGAGGGTGAGGACGATCGCCTCTCGCTCGATCTCCTCCAGTTGGCGGCCCAGGACGGGGATGAGGCCGGGGGCGCCCGAGGAGCCGCCGCCGGCGCCCGCCACGCCGGCCGGGGCCTTGGCCTCG
>CALAFV010000493.1 GCA_937891445.1 uncultured Phycisphaerales bacterium
TTCTGGCTCATCAGGCGTTCTTGGCTCGGCTGGGGGTGGTTAGGTTTCGATCAGCCGTCGAATTCTATTCAAGAGTGCTGACCGGGCCCGTCTTGTCGTGTCAAAGTGCAAAAAATCTCGCGAGACAGGAGGCTTGGATGCCCCGCCGTCCGAAGCGCCGCCGCGAGCGGGTCCTCGCCCCGCTCGGGCCGCCCCTCCGGCAGGTCGATGGCCACCACGCCGGCGATCGGCCGCGGCCGGTCGCGCGGCGGGGCCGCGAACGTGAACCGGTCGGCCTCCAGCCCCAGCGCCGCCGCGCCGGCCGTTGTCGCCATCCCGAGCAGCGTCCGCGGGTCGGTCGCGTCGCGCTGGTGCAGCAGGCGCATCTCGTCGAGCGGTCCGAGGCGCTCGACCGTGCGGCCATCGGTGGCCCACGGGTGGAGGTTGACGACCGAGTCGGTTCCCAGCGCCACGCGGACGCCGGCGCTGAGCATGTCGCGGTACCGGTGCGGGCCGAAGCGTGCGGATGCGCCGAAGTACGTCGAGGCGCGAGGGCAATACGCGACAGTGGTGCCGGTCCGCGCGAGGATCTCGATCGCTTCGTCGGTCGCGTCGTTCACGTGCGCCGCGGCGAACGGATGCACGGCGAGCACCTCGGCGACGTGCTCCACAGGGTGCCGCCCGCGCCCGATGTCCGCCAGCAGCGCATCGTCCCAGATGCCGACGCGCTCGAGCAACTCGCGCTGCGGCCCGGCGGCTTCGCCGATGAAGCGGCGCTCCTCGATCGTTTCGGCCAGGTGCGTCGCGAGCCGCAGCCCCATCTCGCGGGCCCGCTCCGCGGCCCAGCGATAGGCGCGCAGCCCGACCGTGTTGGGCGCGTGCGGCTGAACGCCGAAGCGGGCGACGTCCGGCTCCGTTGAGCCGGGCCCGCCCGGCTCCGCCGCCGCCTCGGCGAGGATTGCGCCCAGCGACTCCAGCCGCGGCGTCTCGCTGCGCCCGATCGCGAAGAACTCCAGAAACGAGACGCCCAGCAGCGGCGACTCGCGCAGCGTGCGCCACGGCACGAGCGACGGCCGCCCGTTGGGCGCCCCCGCGATGTCGCCGACCGTGACGACGCCCGCCGCGAGCGAGAGTCCGATGCCGAGCCGGACGGACTCGGCAATCGCGGCCTCCTCGGTGGCGCGGCGGGTGCGGATCACATCGACCCAGCCGACGAAGCCGGGGCCGTCGTCGGACGGATCGTGGGGGAGAGGGCCGATGTGGGTCAGGTCGAGGTGCGTGTGGGCGTTGACCAGGCCGGGGATCAGGACCGACCTCGGCAGCCGGACCCGGCGCGCCGCGGCCGCGAGCGGGTGCAACGCGACCTCGGCGGGCGTGCCCGCGGCGAGGAGGGTCGCGGCGTGAGGGATGCGGGGATGGTCGAACCGGAGCAGCAGCGCCCCCGGTGAAACCACCGGGCCGGCCGCGTCCGCGGTGGCGAGAGCCTCAATCAGCACGACCGGCGGGGCGCCGTGGGGGGCCGGGAGCGGCGGTGTGGAAGGGGCCGGAGGATTCATGGACGGTTGGAGGGGGCTCCGATACTCTGGTGATCCCATGCGCTCCGTGGGCGTGGTGAGGGTATCTCCCGGGGGGATCAAGGGGCGGGGGCAAGTTCGGGTCTCATTCCCGTGCCACGGGATGAAGAGGAGTCGGCGATGAAGATCGAGCAGAGCGGCATCCGTGGGCGGGCGGTGGCGGTCGTGATGACGATGCTCGCGGCGGGCACGCTGCTGGGGGGGTGCAACGCGCGGACGAACGAACTGATGGAGACCAACCGGGCCCTGACGGACCGGAACGTCGCCCTTCAGCAGGAGGTCGAGTCGCTCCAGGCCGCCAACGCGTCGCTTCAGGCGGCCGTGGAGAACCGCGACCGGCTTCTGGCGGAGGCCCGCGCGGACCTCGAGCGTCTGGGCGGCGCGAATCAGGACCTGATGAACCGGCTGCGTCAGTGGGACGAGCGCCTGCGGACGATGAAGTTCGGGCAACTCGACCCGGCGACGGACGAGGCGCTGCGGAACCTCGCGGCGCAGTACCCGGACCTGATCGTGTACGACTCGGACCGCGGCATGATCCGCTTCACCAGCGACCTGACCTTCGGGTCGGGCTCGGCGGAGGTGACGGCCCAGGGCCGGCAGAGCCTCGGGGCCCTGGGGCGCATCCTGACCTCGGGCGCCGCGGCGGAGTACGACATTCGCGTCGTCGGGCACACCGATGCGCAGCCGATCCGGGCCGCCGCGCAGCGCGGGCATCCGACGAACTGGCACCTCTCGGTGCACCGCGCGATCGCGGTCAAGGATGAACTGACGAAGATGGGGGTCCAGAACCAGCGGATCGAGGTCGCCGGTCGCGGCGAGTTCCAGCCCGCGGTGCCGAACAACCCCAACGGCAACACGCCGCAGAACCGCCGCGTCGAGATCTACCTCGTGCGTCCGACCCGGCCGTCGTCGGCCGCGGCGGCGCCCGCCGCGACTCCGGCTGCTGCGCCGGCGGCCGCGCCCGAGGTTGACACGATCAAGTGAGGGGCGGCGGCGTGTCGCCCGTGTGTTCTTCGATCAAGGAACCTCCCGTGTGAGGCCCCGGCCCCGCGCCGGGGCCTTGCAGCTTGGTGGCCGCGGCCGCGCGGCCCGGGTATCGTGGACCCGTATGCACTTTGATCTGGTCGATGCGGTGCTGGAGCGCGAAGGAGCCCCGGGCGAGCCGGGGTCGCGCATCGTCACGATCAAGAACGTCAGCGCGGCGGAGGAGTATCTCCAGGATCACTTCCCCGGCTTCCCGGTCTTGCCGGGGGTGCTGATGGTCGAGTCGCTGGTGCAGGCGGCGCGGCGGCTGCTGGCGGGGACGGGCGATGCGCGGCTGGTGCTCGGGGGCGTGCGCGCCGTGAAGTACGGGCGGTTCGTGCGGCCGGGGGAGACGCTGCGGGTCGAGGTGACGGTGGTCAAGGCGCTGGAGGGCGGGGCGTTCGAGTGCAAGGGGGAAGCGAGCGTGGTGGGGGCGGCGCGGGGCGAGGACGGGGCGGACGCGGCGGCGGTCTCCGGGCGCTTCACGATGCGCCCGGTGCGGCTGGCGGGCGCGGAGCGCGGCTGAGCGCGGGCCTACCATGCCCGCTTTCACGATGGGGCGGCGGGGATCAGAGCCGGGGAGGGCGGCCAGATCGGGGGCGGGGGCCGGGATCCGCACGAGCATGGCACTGACACAGACTGAAATCTTCGAGAAGGTCCGGGGCGTGGTGGTCGAGGCGCTGGCGGTGGACGAGGAGGAGGTGACGCCGCAGGCGTCGCTGTTCAAGGACCTCGGCGCCGAGTCGATCGACGTGCTGGACATCGGCTTCAAACTGGAGCAGGAGTTCGGCATCAAGGTCCCGCAGGACGAACTCAACCCGGCCGCTGGGATGCAGGACGCCCGGTACATCAAGGACGGGAAGTTCACGCCCGAGGGGCTGGAGCAACTGCGGGCGAAACTGTCGGACTTCGACCTTTCGGAGTTCGAGCGTGACCCGCGCGTGTCGCGCCTGATGGACCTGTTCACCGTCGGGTTCCTCGTGAAGTACGTCGAGGGGAAACTGGCGGCGAAGTGAGGCGGGCGGGCAGGAGAGCCGGCGCGTGCGGTGGATGTGGATCGATCGCGTGGTGGAACTGACGCCGCGCGAGCGGATCGTCGCGATCAAGAACGTCTCGCTGGCCGAGGAGCATCTGCACGACCACTTCGCGGCCGCGGGGGACCAGCCCGCGCTGCCGGTGATGCCGGCGAGCCTGATCCTGGAAGGGATGGCGCAGACGGCGGGGATCCTCGTCGGGCATGCGGAGGGCTTCCGCGAGAAGGTGGTGCTGGCGAAGATCGGCCGCGCGGAACTGGAGCGCGACGCGGGGCCGGGGATGACGCTGCGGTACACCGCGACGATCGAGCGGATGGACCCGGTGGGGGCGAGCACGAAGGGGACGGTGGAACTGCTGGACCACGCCGACGCCGCGGCGGGGTTCGTGCGGATCGGGTCGGTGGACCTGATGTTCAGCCATTTGGACAACAACATGGGTGGGGCGGGCCGCAGCGGCGAAGCGTTCCCGTCGCACAACTTCGTGTTCGGCGAGAGTTTCCGGACGCTGCTGCGGACCAGTGGTGTGGTAGTGCCGTAGGGGGGGAGGCACTGGGGGGAGGACTGAGGACTGAGTGGTGGTGGGTTGGGGGGCTTTCTTTGCTGCTTTGGTGCTTTGCTGGTTTGCTGCTTTGTCCTGCCGTCCTGCCGGAGTTCCGCAGGCAGCACACGTGGCGAGCCCACGGCCGCCTCCCGGAGGCCCTGGTGCT
>CALAFV010000494.1 GCA_937891445.1 uncultured Phycisphaerales bacterium
AGAGCAGGAGCGTGACGCCGGCGGTGCGCGGGAGGGTCGTTGGGCGCGGGCGCTGCTGGAGGAGAGCGGCGAAGGAGTCGGCGGCGAGGGTGAGGAGAATGATGGCGGCGGCCGCGGGGGCGTAGCACATCCGGGAGTCGGTGGGGTAGCCGGTGCAGATGACGGGGAGCCAGGCGATGACGAAGGCGGTGATCGCCGCGGCGGCGGTGAGGAGGCGCACGCGAAGGGTCGCGACCAGGGGCGGGCGGAAGCCGGGTTCGCCATCGGAGGGGGCAGCGTACCACCAGCGGATGAAGGGGACGGCCGCGGCGACGAGGACGGCGAAGAACACGGCGGCGAGGATGGGATTGGCGGCGAGCGCGGCGGCGCCCTCGGTGAGCGCGCCGGGGACGAAATCGTGGAGACGCATCTCGCGACGGATCTCGCGGCCGTAGCGCGGGAGTGTGGAGAGGAGGTGCTGGAGCGTGGGGAGTTTCGCGGGAGCACCGTAGCCGCTGGGGTTGGTGGTGATGTAGAGGGCGAGGTACGTGGCGACGGCGGGGAAGGCGGCAAGCGAGGGCAGGGTGATGCGCGCAAGGGTGCGGCGCCAGGGCGTGGCGGTTGGGATCGCGGCGAGGGTGAAGAGTGGCAGCGCGGCGAGGCAGGCGACGGGCTGTTCGTTGAAGCACGCCGCGGCGAAGGTCAGGAGGGGAAAGAGGGGGAGCAGCCGGAGAAAGCGCGGCGTTGTGGCGCGGGCGCAGCGCAGGGCGAGGTGGAAGAGGATGAGGATGATGGACGTCGCGATGCCCGTCGAGAGAGCCGACGGCCAGAAGATGACCTGGAAGCCCGCGGGGTAGACGGCGAAGAGGATCGCGCCCGCCGCGGCGGCCTGGGGCGAGCGGCCCAGCGCGAGGAGCAGCCGCCAGAGGAGGACGGTGGCGCCGGCGTGGGCGAGCGCGTTGACGATGTGAATGACGAAGGAGTGATCCTGAAAGGCGGTGAAGAGGATGGTGGTGACGAGGAAGTGGAGGGGTCGCCAGAAGCGGCCGCCCTGGGGGGTGTACCAACTCAGGACCTCGTCGGTGACGAGGTCGCGGCGGGACCACATGTAGTCGTCGTGCCAGTAGCCGAGGTCGCCGCCGAGGAAGAGGGTGGCGAAGAGGAAGAGGGCGGCGGGGAAGATGAGGGCGGTGAGGCGCCGGGGCGGGCGCGCGGAACCGGCGCGGGGGGAAGAGTCGGGAGCAGGGGAAAGGTGGGGAGGCCCCGCGGGCGGGGATCCTGTGGGGGGAAGGCGCGTCATCGTGCGGGCCCGCCAGGAGGGGGGAGAGGGACGGGCCGCGTGGGCGGCGACCAGCCGGGGATCAGCGTAGCCGTGGGGGGGACATCCGGCAAGGGGTGGGAGAGCGGGCTGCTCTTCCTCAGGCGTCCACAAAGATGTGGTTGGAACGGGTGTGAGGACACGTCAGGGGACTCTTGTCGCGGCCGGGGGGCAGGCGAGGCGGAAGGGGTTCTGTGGGGAGGGGTGACCGGCGAGTTGGGGGATGTCGATGCGCAGGGGAGGGCCGTCGGGCTGCTCGGCGATGATGCGGGTAATGAGGCGCACGTCGCCGGAGGGGGTGATCTCGAAGGGGATGATGGAGGCCCACGGGACGCGGCAGCCGCCGCGGGGGTCGGGGGGGAAGGGCCCGCCCACGGCTTCGTGGATGGTGATGCCGTCGGCGTCGGCGCGGTAGATGGAGAAGAGACGCGAGAGGGAGTGCCAGGGGTAATAGAAGTTGCAGTGGAGGTCGGCGCGGCGGTAGAGACGCTTGATGAAGTAGAACGTGCTCCAGGGAACGGAGAGGCCGCCGCCGAAGTGGTCGTCGAAGTCGGCGGCGCCGTGGTCGGTTGCGCGGTGGGCGATGCGGAGCGGGAGAAAGACGGTGTCCGGCGCGGGGTTGGGGACCAGGGCGCGGAGTTGCTGGCCGTGCTGCACGTCGAGCCGGTAGCGCGTGCGCATGGCGCTCTGCACGCCGAGGAGGCAGATCGAGCCGATCAGCGCGAGCGGAAGGAGGAGCGCCAGGCCGGCGGTGCGCGGCAGGCGCGGGCAGCGGGGGCGGCGGTGGATGGGGCCGGCGATGGAATCGGCGACGAGCGTGAGGAGGATGACGGCCGCGGCGGCGGGGGCGTAGCAGAGGCGCGAGTCCACGGCGTAGCCGGTGCCGATGATCGGCAGCCAGGCGGAGATGAAGGCGGTGATCGCGGCCGCGGCGGTGATGATGCGGACGCGGAGCGTGGCGACGAGGCGTGGATTGAAGCCGGGTTCGCCGTCGGAGGGCGTCGCATACCACCAGCGGATGAACGGAACGGCGGTGGCGGCGAGCATGCCGAGGAAGAGGATGGCGGGAAGGGGGCTGGCGGCGAGGGTGGAGGCGCCTTCGGTGAGCGCGCCGGCGACGAAGTCGTGGAGGCGCATCTCGCGGCGGATCTCGCGGGCGTAGCGCGACAGGCTGGAGAGGATGAACTCGCGGGTCGGGAGCGTTTTGGGCGTGCCGTAGCCGGTGGGGTTGGTGGTGATGTAGAGGGCGAGGTAGGTGGCGACGGCGGGGAAGGCGGCGAGAGAAGGGAGAGTGATGCGCGCGAGCGTCCGCCGCCGCGGGGTTGCTGGCGGGAGCGCGGCGAGTGTGAAGAGGGGAAGGGCGGTGAGGCAGGCGACGGGTTGCTCGTTGAAGCACGCGGCGGCGAAGGCCAGCAGCGGGAAGAGGGGAAGCAGCAGGAGGAAGCGCGGCGTTGTGGCGCGGGCGCAGCGCAGGGCGAGGTGATAGAGGATGAGGATGATCGATGTGGCGATGCCTGTGGAGAGAGCGGAGGGCCAGAAGATGACCTGGAACGTCGCGGGGTAGACGGCAAAGAGGATCGCGCCCGCCGCGGCGGCCTGGGGAGAGCGGCCGAGCGCGAGCAGCAGACGCCACAGGAGCAGGGCCGCGCCTCCGTGGGCGAGGGCGTTGATGATGTGGATGATGAAGGTGTCGTGGTAGAAGGCGGTGAAGAGGGCGGTGGTGAGGAGGAAGTGGAGGGGGCGCCAGAAGTGACCGTCGCAATCCTTGGTCCAACTGACGATCTCTTCGGTGACGACGTCGCGCTGGGCCCAGGTGTAGTCGTCGTACCAGAGGCCGAGGTCGCCGCCGAGGAAGAGCGTGGCGAAGACAAAGAGCGTCAGGGGGAAGAGCCACGCTCGCGGCGGAGGTTGGTACGGAGAGATGGCGCGCGCAGCGGGGGCGCTGTTGGGCGGCGGCTGGTTGTTCGAACGACTCGGCGGGGTGGGCGGCCCGGAAGAAGCAGGGCTCGGCATCGCGCGGATCCGCGCGTGGGCTGGGACAAGACAGGCCGCGTGGGCGGCGACCAGCCGCGGAGAGAATAGCCGCGGGGCGCCGGCGTGGCAAGGAGATCAGTTGGCCGGGGGCGGCGTCCACAGGAGCGTGGACGTCCTGCTGATTGGCGCCGTCAGACGGAGATGCGCACGGCGGCCGCGGCCTGGGTGGCGAGGCGGCGGGCGGCGGCGACGGTGGGGGCCGTGGCCAGCGCGACGCCCATGCGGCGGTAGGGGCGGGTGGAGGGCTTGCCGAAGATGCGGATGTGGGTGTTCTTGCGCGCGAGGGCGGCGGCGAGGCCGTCGTACTTCGGCTCGGTGGTGGAGTGCTGCGAGGCGAGGATGACGGCGCTGGCGCTGGGGCCGTAGGTGCGGATGGTGGGGATCGGCAGGCCCAGGATCGCGCGGACGTGGAGGTCGAACTCGGAGAGGTCCTGGGAGATGAGCGTGACCATGCCGGTGTCGTGCGGGCGCGGGGAGAGTTCGGAGAAGACGACGCGCGGGCGGCGGCCGCCGGTGACGAAGAACTCGACGCCGAAGATGCCGGCCCCGTGCTCGCCGGCGATGCGGTCGGTGATGGTCTTGGCCATGCGCTGCGCATCCTTGAGCAGCGCGGGCCTCATGCGGCATGGCATCCAGGATTCCTGGTAGTCGCCGCGCTCCTGGCGGTGGCCGATGGGGTCGCAGAAGATGGTCTTGCCGACGCCGGGGCGCTGCTTGACGGTGAGCAGCGTGATCTCGTACTCGAAGCGGATGAACTCTTCGACGATGACGCGGCGGGTGTCGCCGCGCATGTTGGCGACGGCGTAGTCCCAGGCCTTGGCGATGTCGTCGCGGGTGCGGACGACGGACTGGCCCTTGCCGGAGGAGGACATGACGGGCTTGACGACGGCGGGGAGGCCGGTCCCCTCCTTACTCAGGATCGCGTTCCGAAGTTCCTCGGCGGACTCGGCGTAGGCGAAGCGGGCGGTGGGGAGGCCGAGTTCGCGGGCGGCGACGTCGCGGATGGCGTCGCGGTTCATCGTGAGGTGGGCCGCGGTGGCGGAGGGGACGACGGACCAGCCGGCGGCCTCGAGTTCGATGAGGCGCGAGGTGCGGATCGCCTCGATTTCGGGGACGATGTGGTCGGGCTTGTGCTTCTCGACGACGGCGCCGATCTGGTGGCCGTCGAGCATGTTGATGACCTCGGCGGCGTCGGCGACCTGCATGGCCGGTGCGCCCGCGTAGGAGTCGCAGGCGACGACGCGGCAGCCGAGGCGCTTGGCGCTGATGGCGACCTCTTTGCCGAGTTCGCCGGCGCCCAGGAGCAGGAGGGTCTGGGGGAGGACGGGGGAGGACCCGGCCGCGGCGGCGCGGCGGCGGGGACGGGGTGTGGACGCGGTGGTGCGGCCCATAGGGCCGGAGGGTAGCGACGGCGGCCGGGGTGGGCGCACCGGGTGGCGGCGGCCGCGGGCGGGGAGGAGGGAAAGAACAAGGGGCACGGCCGTGCGGCCGCGCCCCTCGGGTCGGGGTGGTGTGATTCCGCCGGGGTTGGGGCGGCGTGGGCTCAGCAGCCGCCGGCGACGGCGGTGGACCAGCGGGTGAGGAAGGCGGCGATGTCGGCGGAGGTGACGGCGTTGTCGTCGTCGATGTCGGCGCGGGGGTCGCCGGTGGGGAGGGCGGCGAACCAGGCGACGAGGAAGGCGCTGACGTCGGCGCTGGTGACGTCGCCGTCGGCGTTGAAGTCGGCGGGGCAGGTGACGGGGAAGGGGTCGGTGCGGACGGAGAGGACGGCCTGGCCGCCGGCGCCCGCGCCGGGGCGGGCGCCGCCGAGGCGGATGTAGAAGGACTCGCCGGCGACGGCCTTGATCGCGAGGCGCGAGGCGGGGGGCTCGCAGCCGAAGAGGGCGTCGTCGTTGCAGTTCACCGGGGTGTCGGTGGCCAGCGGCGGGCGGTCGCCGGGGTAGATGGCGAGCACGGTGTCGAAGTTCGAGCCGCAGGTCTGGGCGACGAGGATGCCGTCGAAGGGGAGGGTGTAGCGGAACCACACATCGTTGTGGATCATAGCGCCGGGGGCGCAGCCGGCGGCGGGGCCGCCGCTGGTGGCGCGGCAGGTGGCGATCTTAGCGGAGGCGGCCTCGCCGACCAGTTCG
>CALAFV010000495.1 GCA_937891445.1 uncultured Phycisphaerales bacterium
CAGGGGATGGAGAAACTCACCGAACCGCAGATCGATGCTCAGTTGACGTCGCACCCCGAGTGGTCGGAGATGGGCGGGGCGCTCCAGCGCACGTACCAGTTTCCGGACTTCGCGGCGGCGGTGCGGTTCGTGAACGCGGTGGCGGAGGCGGCGGAGGCGGCCGACCACCACCCGGACATTCTGATCCGGTACAACAAGGTCACGCTCACGCTCTCCACGCACGACGCGGGGGGGATCACGCAGAAGGACTTCGACCTCGCCGGGCGGATCGACCAGATCTTCGGCGGGGACGAGGCGGTGGCGGGGGGCGGCCCGCGGCGCGGCCGCTCGGGGTAAGGGGCGAGGGGTCAGCAGCCTCCCGCGGTTTCGGTCGTCCAGGTTGAGAGGAAGGCGCTCAGGTCGGCGCTGGTGATCACGCCGTCGTCGTTGAAGTCGGCGGCTGTGGTGCCGGCGGCGGTGTCGGCGATCCAGGCCTGCACGAAGGCCGAGACGTCGCGGCTGTCGATGGCGCCGTTGTCGTCCCAGTCGGAGCGGCAGGGGGGCGGCGGCGTGGTGGGGCTTGCGGCGTCGTCGGCGGCGCAGGTGCGGAAGTTGCCCTGCTCGTTGTGGGCGTAGGGGTTGGGGGGGGCCTGCGTGGGCGTCGCGGTGGGGCGCTGCGTGGGGAGGGGCGCGGCGGGCTGGGCGCTGGCGGTGGCCGCGGCGGCGAGGGCGAGGATGGCGAGGGGGGCGCGTGGGAACGGGCGTGCCTGGTCTGTGCGCATGTCTGATGGCCCCTGGACGGGTTCGGAGCGTGAAGGTCAGTTGTCGCCGACGACGGTGGCCGTCTGGAGGATCTTCCAACCTGTGGAGCGGAACATGGGGAATCGGCCCATGGTGCCGACGATGACGCGGACTTCCTCGTGGTCGATGGTCCAGTCCACGGGGAAGCCGGCGAGTTCGTTGAGGCGCTGGCGCTGGAGGAACTCGAGGGAGAAGAGCCGCTCGCGCATGGCCCAGTTGTCCAGGCGCTCGGCGATCTCGTAGCCCTTGTTGGTGAAGACGGCCATGTGGCGCTGCAGTTCGCGGCCGTGGAGGTGCCGCAGCGCGATGTTGCACCCGAAGATGCACCACCAGCCGTAACTCTCCAGACGATCCCCGGCGAGGGGTTGTCCTTTCTCCTCGGCGTCGGAAATTGCGCCCAAACCGGCGGAGAGTTCGGCGACGGCGGCGAGGGGCTCGCGGAGTTTGAGTTCGACCTCGGTTTCGATGATGCCGCCGCGGCAGGTGTTGGCGATGCCGCGCCAGGCGGCGCCTTCGCCGGGGCCGGCCTCGTCGGCCAGCGCGGTGTAGAGGCGCGCGGCGGCCTGGAGGGCGTCGCGCGCGGAGGCGGCGTGGCGGTCGGCGGGTTCGGGCTCGAGGGCGATCAGGCGCCGGCAGGCGTTGCCCAGGACGTAGTGCGCGAAGGCGTCGGCGGCGCGGGCGTTGGTGGTTGCGGGGGGCTCGGCGGCGAGTTCGTCGATGATGTCGCGCGCCATGGCGCGGGCTTCGAGCAGGTGCCAGAGGGTGTAATAAGAGTTGGCGAGGTTGACGCGGAGGATCAGGCGCAGGTCGGGGTTGATCGGGGCTTCCTGGAGGCCGCGGCGGACGGCGTCGAGTTGGCGGGTGTAGCGGCCCAGTCCGTCCCAGCCTCCGGCCTCGCGATGAGCGGCCAGGGCGCGCTGCTCGGGGGTGACGGCGTGGTTGGCCATCTTCTGCGCGATGGCGACCATGAGGGCGAACTTGCCGGCCTTGTGGGCCTCGCGGGCGGCGGCGTTGAGGGTGTCGAAGTCGCCCTCGGGAATGGGGTCGTCGCAGTGGGGCCTGCCGGCGCGGCGGTCCCAGATGGCCTCGGCGACGTCGCCGACGGGCCAGTCGAGGACCTCGGCCAGGCGCATGAGGTAATCGAGTTTGGGGTTGCCGGAGGGTGGGTAGAGGCGGGTCTGGTCGCGGCCGAGGGCATCGGCGAGTTGCTTGCGGGTGAGCCCCTTGTAGACGCTGGCGAGCCCGAGCAGTTGCTGCTGGTTGGCCTTACGCACATCGTCCTGCTTCATGGTGGAGCGCTCCACACGGCGGAACCGCCGCTCTCTCTCCTGCCCCCGCCCAGGGGGGGCCGCCGATCCATGGGTGCGCGGCCAGAACGGCGCGCAGCGGGCGGCGATGCGATGTGCACACAGTTTCCCCGGCGGGGCGCGCGAATGCGCCGGAATTGCAGCAATGCATGTGGACATTGT
>CALAFV010000496.1 GCA_937891445.1 uncultured Phycisphaerales bacterium
GACCCCGCGCCGCGCCGGCGGCTGGCGCAGATGCGAGACGCCTTCGAAGCCGCGGTGCTCCGCGCCATCCCCGAGGCGGTCGTCAACGGCGCCCGCCTCCCCGGCACGCGCCGCATCTGGAACACGACCAACATCGCCTTCCCCCGGCTGGAGGCCGAGGCCCTGCTGCTGCTGCTGAGCGAGCGGGGCGTGTGCGCCTCGGCCGGCGCGGCGTGCAGTTCCGGGTCGCTCGAGCCGTCGCCGGTGCTGCTGGCGATGAGCGTGCCCGAGGCCGAGGCTCACGGCTCGGTACGCTTCAGCCTCACGCGCGAGACGACGGAGGCGGAACTGGAGGAAGCGGCGCGCATCGTCGCCGAGTGCGTGCGCCGGCTGCGCGAATCGATGCCGGGGTGAGCCTCGCTCGCGTGAATCCACTGTGCCGCCGCGACTGGCAGGGGATGGGCCCGAACCATACCCTCAGACCATGACACGAAACCCGTACGCGCAACTCGATTCGGCGGGATACGGCGGGCCGGGGGGCCCCTATGGCGCGGGCGGGATAGGCCCGGGGCCGGGACGCATCAGCGCACTGGCGGTCGCGTCCCTGGTCTTCGGGATCGTGTGCATCATCCCCGGGTCCGGGCTGCTGGCGGTGCTGCTGGGCGTGCCGGCGCTGTTCATCATCAACGCCTCGCGCGGGCGCCTGCGCGGGACGGGGCTGGCGGTGACCGGTGTGGTGCTGGGGCTGATCGCCTCCGCGATCTGGGTCATCGTCCTGACCGGGGCGGCGTGGTTCAACCAGCAGGTGGGGCAGCAGATCTTCGCGCCCATCGCCCAGACGATGGAGGGGATCGAGTCGGGCGACCGCACCAAGGCGCGGGCGCAACTCACGCCCGCCATCGACGCCGCCGTGACCGACGCGGACCTTGACGCCTTCCGCGCCGCGTACCACGCCGAAGTCGGCGAGTTCCAGCAGATGCCGCAGTCGCTGCTGGACATGATCAGGGCATTCACGCAGGTCGGCCCGGTCATGCGCGGGTATCAGCAGCAGCCGCCCGGCAGCCGGATCTTCCCCGCCGCGGCGATGTTCAAGAACGGGTGGACGCTTGTTCTGATCGAGGGGGAGTACCAGGTGGGGCAGGGCCCGGGGGGGCAGACCATGCCGAGGCTGGTAAACATCGGGGTCCTGACGCCCACCGGCCGCGAGATCTGGCTGCGCGATCGCTCCCTCCCGCCCCCGCCGGTGCCCACCACGCTGCCTCCCGCGTCCACGCCGCCACAGGATGGTGGACAGCCGCCGTCTGCGGAGCCGATGGAGGAACCTGCCGCGCCCGACGCGACGCCGCCGGACGAGCCACCCCCCGCCGGATAGGGGGATCACCCGACGCCGGGGGGCCGAACCTACGATTAAGAGCACATGGCCGAGGCCGACAATCCAGCCCGCCCCCCCTCCCCGGCCCCCGGCGCTCCCTCCCCAGATTCCTCCCCGCCCGCCGGCGCCCCCCCTGAGCCGCTGATCCGCGTCCGCAACCTCGTCAAGAGGTTCGACGGCCGCACGGTGCTCGACGGGATCAACCTCGAGGTCTATCCCGGCGAGACCATGGTCATCATGGGCGGCTCGGGGTGCGGCAAGAGCACGCTGCTGCGGTGCATCATCGGCGCGATGAAGCCCGAGGAGGGGGAGGTCGAACTCTTCGGCCAGAAGATCTACTCGCTCCGCGAGCGGCAACTCGACGAGGTGAAGAAGAAGTTCGGCATCCTCTTCCAGTCCGGGGCCCTGTTCAACAGCATGACGATCGCCGAGAACGTCGCGCTGCCTCTCCAGGAGCACACGACCCTCGGGCAGGAGATCATCGACATCCAGGTGAAGATCAAACTCGAGCAGGTCGGCCTGCGCGAGCACGCGGACAAGTACCCGTCGCAGATCTCCGGCGGCATGAAGAAGCGGGCCGGCCTGGCCCGGGCCTTGGCGCTGGACCCGCAGATCCTCTTCTACGACGAGCCCTCCGCGGGGCTGGACCCGGTGACCAGCGCCGAGATCGACCGCCTGATCGTGGACCTGTCGAAGAAGATCGGCGTCACCAGCGTCGTCGTGACGCACGAGATGGACTCGGCCTTCACCATCGCCGACCGCATGGCGATGCTCGACAAGGGGCGGGTGCTGGCGGTGGACACGCGGGAGTGGTTCGACAGCCTCCGCCGGCTCGACGCCGAGCAGGCCGCGAGCCTGTCGGAGGACCAGCAGTTGATCCGCCAGTTCCTGCGCGGCGACGCCGACGGCCCGATCACCAAACGCCGCGCCGCGACGAACTACGCCGACGACCTTCTGGGGCCGGGGGCCGTCGGGCTCGTGCCGCGGGCGCCTTCCGTGGAGGCGACGCGGATCTGACCGGTATCCACCCCTGGGCTCCGCCCTCGCGGGCGGCCCCCAGACCATCTAGACTGCGCCGCACCTCGGCGCCACCCGGCGGCGTGCCGGGTGTGTGAGTCCGCCGCACCCAGCCCGCCTCCAGGAGAAGGATCTCGCCGTCGCCCTCTCGCCGGGCCAGACCCCGGCCCCGGGGGCGGCGGACAACCGGGAGCGAAGGACCCGCCCACCACCATGGCTTCACGCGGCTCGCGCAACAACATCCTCGCCGGCGTTTTCGTCCTGGGGAGCGTCCTGCTCGCGACGTTCATCGTCATCGTCCTGTCGGACTTGGACGAACTGCTGACGCCGATGCACACGTACACGGTGCAGTTCAGCCTCGCCGACGGCACCGAGGGGCTGGGGTCCGGGTCGCTGGTGAAGGTCGGCGGCCAGCCGGTGGGGCGCGTCGTGGGGTGGCGGTTCGAACTGGGTCCCAATCGCGAGCCCACGGGCGTCAACGTCGAGATCAAGGTCCGCCGCGACCTGGTGCTCTACGAGGACGCCAAGGCGTACCTCGTCATGCCCCTGCTGGGCTCCAACAGCCAGATCAACATCCCGTACCCCGGCGACGGGTCCACGGTGGCGCAGGCGCAGGGAGCCTCGCCGCGCCTCGAGCCCGGTGAGACGCTCCGCGGCGAACTCGCCGCGCCGTCGTTCCTCGCCCAAGCCGGCTACGGCGAGGAGCAGCGCCGGCAGGTGCAGGAGATCATCCGCAACGTCAACCGGGCCGCCGAGCGGATCGACTCGATCGCCGCCCGCGTGCAGACGGAACTGGACCCCACGGTCACCCAGATCCGCGGGATCATCGACGACGCACGGGCGATCTCCTCCGATGCGCGGGCCCAGTGGCCCACCTGGCGCGACCGCGTGCGTGAGATCGTGGACGCGGTGCGCGACGCCGTCGCCGAGGCGCGGCAGGTCCTCGCCGACAACCGCCAGCGCATCGATTCCACGCTGCGGAACATCGAGGAACTCTCCGCCAAGGCCAACACGGAAGGGTGGCAGCAGGTGCAGGACCTGCTGGCCCGCGGCCAGCGGGGCGTGGATGAGTTCGCGGCTCTGGCCGAGCGGGCCAACAGCCTGATGGCCGAGTCGGCCCCGCAACTGCGGACAATCGTCGCCAACGCCCGCCTCGCCTCCGATCAACTCAAACTTACCTCGGCCGAGGTCCGGGCCGCCCCGTGGAAACTGCTCAGCAAGCCGACGGGTCGGAAGGAACTCGAGAACGAGGCCCTCTACGACGCCGCGCGGCAGTACGCGCTGGCCGTCAGCGACCTGCGGGCCGCCTCCGCGTCGCTGGAGTCCGTCACCGCCGCCCAGGCGGCGGCCGACGGCCAACCGACCACGCCGATGCAGCGCGAGCAGGTGGACCGCCTTTTGAGCGAGGTGCAGGCGGCCTTCGAGCGATATGAGCGCGCCGAGCGGGCCTTCCTGAGCCGGCTGACCGGCCGCAGCCAATGATCCCACGTGGTCGCCTCTGATCCCGGGGCGGGGCGCCGGGAGGGGGCGAGGGGAGGCGGGGCGACGGGGCGGCCGCAAGGGCAGGACCGATCATGATCCGACGCATCAGTTTCGTGTGGGCCGTCGCCGCCGCGGCGGCCGTGGCCTGTGCGCAGCAGGACCGTCCGGCCGAGAGCAGCGCCGAGCCGCCGCCAGAGCCGACGCTGCGCGAGCAGGCCGAAACGATCGCCGACACGCTGCTGGAGCGGGCCCAGTCCGCCGGCGAGGCGGCGCTGGCGTGGCTGGAGCGCCGCGGGGCCAACGCGGAGGAGCGCCTCCAGCGGGCCCTGAGCGACGCGCTCTCGCGCGCCGAGGCGTCGCAGACACTGGGCGTCAGGCTGCTGGAGACCCCGAAGGACCCGCAGAAGGGCGCGCCGACGTGGGCGCCCCTTCCGGAGCGCACGCCCGAGAGCCTCGTCCTGCTCGTGCACGGGATGGATGAGCCGGGCGGCATCTGGGACGACCTCGCCCCGGCTCTGGCGAAGGCGGGCGTGCATGTCGTCCGCTTCGACTACCGCAACGATCAGCCCCTGGCCGCCAGCGCCGAGGAGCTCGCCGCGGCCCTGGCCGACCTCCGCGCCCGCGGCACGGCCCGCGTGGACATCGTCGCGCACTCCGCCGGGGGGCTGATCGCGCGCGACGTGCTCACCCGCGCCGCTGATGGGATGTACGGCGGCCGCGCCGCCGGGCATGACGCTCTTCCCGATGTGAGCCGGCTGATCATGATCGGCACGCCCAACCGCGGCTCGGCGCTGGCCCGCTTCCGCGTCGTTACGGAGGTGCGCGAGCAGTTCATTCGATGGATCGAGTCCGACGGGCGCGACCCGGCGGCGCTGCTGGGCTTCATGCACGACGGCTCCGGCGAGGCCGCCGGAGACCTCCGCCCCGGCTCGGCGTACCTGAACGACCTCAACGCCCGTCCCCTTCCCCAGGGCGTCGCGATCACGGCCATCGTCGGCACCGTCGCCGACAGCGAGAGCGAGGAGCTCTCCGCGATGCTTCAGTGGCCCATCGTCCGCCGCGTGCTGAGCGAGGAGGAGATCAAGGAGGCCGAGGAAGGGATCCGAGAACTGGCGCAGGTCGTCGGCGACGGCGCCGTGCCGGTCAGCTCGCAGGTCCTCGAAGGCGTGGAGGACGTGGTCTACCTCGAGGCCAATCACCGCTCGATGCTCCGCCGCTTCGGCCTGCCGATCATCGGCGGCCTCGGCGGCACCACCGAGGACGGCCTGCCGCCGGCGGTGGAGGTGGTGCTGGAGCGGTTGAAGAAGGGCGGGTCCTGAGGCGGGCTCGACGGGCGCGGGATTCGGAAGCAGGCGCCGGCCACGAATCCGTGGAGAAGAGGGGGGCGAGCGGCGGTTCGGGGTGGCGCTCCGGAATCGCTTTCTGGCGCGCCGGTTGCTCAGCCATGGTCACCGGATGAACGCGGCGGCCGGCGTTCGAGCGAATCTTTGTGTCGGCGCTACCCTGTAGATACCCGGTTTGCATCCAGCGTCCGGCGTCGGAGCGCTGATGAGCATGAGCACCGACGCGACTGATCGGGCGGCGGCGAGCCTGGAACGGATAGCGGTGCCGGGAACGGCTGGAGATCGAGAGCCGGGTCCACGAAGCGTACCATCGGTTCCGTGTCGCGTATGGACGGACGACGACATTCGATTGTAAGGCTGCTGGTTGTAGCGCAGATGCGTCGATCGGCGCAAGTCTGAACGCAGGCTGAGCAGGGTGCAAGACACGATGATCTCGCGCGTTCATATCTCCTGGGCTCTTGCTCGTTTGGATCCGGCAACGCTGGCGCAGCTCGATCGCATCGCCAACGTGCGGTCCAGACACGAGTTGAGTTGTACCTATTCAAGTGAGGACAGCGATCCGGCCGCGGCGGAGATTGAATCTATCATCCGCGCCGCCGGGGTTCGTACATTACAGGAAGTTGGCGACTATCGTCAGCCCCACTATGTCGTTTCTCGCTTTCGTGTCTGGGAGGAGTCCGACCTCGATCGATCTGAGTATCTGCAGATCTCTATTCCGTTCTCGCTCGACAACATCAGCGGTTTTGTCGAGGAGGACACGAGCGAAGTCCTCTGCGTGGAAGCCAAGGATCTCCGGAAGCTGCGCAACGGATTCGGAGGTGGTCCGGAGACGCTGCTTTGTCCGGACCGGACGAAGCGCCGGCTCGAGGCGGGGTCATTCCTTCACTTGGACTTTGCGCCGGTGAAGGTCATGGAGCGCTCCTCGTCGGAGGGGGGGCTGTTCAGACCGGTCGAGGGGCACCAGCCGTGGTGGCAGCTGCGCAGCGATCTCGTGCTTCCCCCGATGAGCCCGGCGATCCAGCGCATCGATCCCCGCACTGGCAACGAGTTGCCCCGCGAACACGAGGTCCACGTTACGTTCCGTGAGCCCCCGTTTGACGACTTCCAGCCCCGATACCTGCGTTCTGATTGGGACCGCGTTCCCAAGTTCGATGTCGCTGGTTCTCGCGAGAGACTGTTGGGCGGCAACGTCTATCACCGGATGCTCATTGTGTCCAATCGCTTCTACCAGTTCTGCAAGCAGGAGGGTTGGGAGGCAGACTGGGTGCCGGTGCGGATCGATCCGGAGTAGCCATGCGTCACCAGCGGGGCGATGGTCCTGGGGGGCTGCCGCCGGCGAGTGATGCGACGAGTATCCGGTGGAAGGTATCGAAGCCGGCGGGGTGCCGATCTTCGCGGTTTGGCGTTTGCCGGCGGCGGAGTGGGCCGAGCGAGCCGCGGCGTTCAGGCGGCGGGTTTCGAGCCGGCTCGATTGCGATGAGCGGAAACGACCTCTTGGGCCGCTTGGGCCCGTTGTTACA
>CALAFV010000497.1 GCA_937891445.1 uncultured Phycisphaerales bacterium
CCCGACACGGGCCGCTCGCGCGGCAGCGACCTGCCGTCGGCGCCGGGAACAACGGAGCGCGACACGACCGGCGCTCAGGGCTCCGGCGGAGTCGAGGGAACACCGGGCCGGGATGTGGACGCGACGCCGCGAGCAACAGACGAGGATGCTCCGGCCGGGCCGCGCGAGCGCGAGTAGGCTCCTCAGGGCCGGTCCCAGATGTCCGGCCGCACGGGCTCGCCGCTCTCCCGCGCCACAACCATGACCATCAGGTCGTTCTCGTTACGGTTGATCTCGCGGGCCAGCCGCGGGATGAGATCGTTGGAAAACGCGTCCATCGAAGGATCGTCGAGTTTCCACGGCGCTGTCGGGTCCGGCTGACCGTAGGCATTCTCCCTGATGAACTGCACCCAGAACCCCGTGGGCTTGCCGTTCCACACAATCTGAACCCGCGCGTACGCACCGTTGATCTTGATCTCGCCGTAGTCGATCGACGAACCATCCCCAGCCGAACCGGCCCACCATCCCTCGCTGACGATCCGGCTCAGCAGCGTGCGGCCGTCGAGATTCTGCCTTTCCTCGAGGGGAATGTGGTGGCGCAGCAGGAGGATCAGGAACCGCTCCGCCGGGGGCAGAACCGCCACCTCGGCCTGCCGCGCCGTATTGGCGAGCCTGAGGATGCGCTCGTAGTGCAGGAACGTCCCCTGCGTCACAAGTTCCGTGTAGGTCCGCGCATCGTTCGCCTCGATCGCGTCCTCGACCACCTGAAGGGTGTCGCGGACCGCCTTTTTCTCCGCGGCGTCGGGATCGCAGCCGCCGAGAACGAGGCAGGCAAGAACTGTGAAAATCGCAACGGCGACCGGCCCCAGCCGGCGCCCGAAGAGCGCGGTGTCCATGGCCGGTAGCCTACCCCTCCGGGCGCTGGCCCGCAAGACCGTCGCCACAGCCTTGGGTGGCCTGCGACGCTGGCCTGCCCCTACCGCCGCCTCAGGTAGAACGCGATGAACGCGTGCTCGTCGGCCTCGACCGCGACGGGCACCCACGTTGTCGTGGTCTCCGAATAGAACCCGCTCCCACCCCTCCCCCACCGCCCGCGACGGCCGAAGAACCAGTCCGTGCCGGTGGTGTACGCCGAAACCGGCCGGTCCTCGATCCGCTGCGCCTTGCCGAGGTAACGGCTGGCCCAAACGACCTCGTCCGCACCGATCTGGCGTGCAAAGCGGCGGAGTTCCTCCGCCCCCGCGCCGCCGGGGCGCAGCGGATCCGTCGTGCGGAACTCGGAGACGCCCAGAACCTCGATCTCCGCCGGGTCGGCGGTGACCTGCAATGCCCGCAGAAGCGCCGCCCGCGCCCGGTCCCGGCGCTCCGGCGGCCACTCCTCCGGCGGAACGTCGGTCGCCGCAGCCTCCTCGTCGAGTTCACGCAGCGCGCCGTGAACCCGCTCCCACGCGACCTCGCGGACGCGGACCGGCGCCTCCTTCGGCGCCGGAGTCAGCGCCGCGCCGACGCACGGCTCGAAGGCCCGCTCCCAGACCGACGGCCCGGCGCCCCCCGCC
This sequence comes from uncultured Phycisphaerales bacterium, assembly GCA_937891445.1. GTDB lineage: Bacteria > Planctomycetota > Phycisphaerae > Phycisphaerales > UBA1924 > CALAFV01. The sequence continues at coordinate 1,536 of CALAFV010000497.1, forward strand.
CCGCCGAGCGCTGCGCCGAGCACGATCATCACGACCTGCCAGAAGGAACGGTTCATGCGGAACTCTACGTTCGCCCTACGTTGCCCGCACAGGAGGCGAGGCGAGGGCGTCCTGCGCGTTCGCCCCCGCTCATACCGGAAAAGAAAAGCGGCCCCGGCGTGTGTGCCGGGGCCGCCGTGCGTTCATACATCACATCCCACGAAGGATGGCTCAGCGCCCAACCCACGTGTCGTGGCGGACGTTCAGGTCGGCGGCGCCGACAGTCGCCGTGCCGGGATAACCCTGCGCGCCGACGAGCAGATTCAACTCGATCGTGCGAGGCAACGTAGCCGAGCCCGCCGGGAACGCCGCGCGATCGAACTGCCCTTCGATCCGGAACGTACCCGTGGTAATCTTCAGGTACCGGTCGGCGTTGAAGTTGCCGCTGGTCCCGCCGGTGAAGACGAAGTTCGTGTCGGGCGTGATCGGGAATGGAAGGATCAGCGTGACCTCCTTGCCGTTGTCGCGCACCTCGATGGGAACGTTCGCCGTCACGTTGCCGTTGGAGGAGACGTTGATCACGGCGCTGTTGATCGTCAGGGTGAACGCCCCCGTGCGGCGCCAGTTGTAACTCATCTCCACCACCGACTCGGACGAGGTGATGGTGTCGCTGGTGAGCGACACGGGGAAGCTCCCTTCGCGGAAGCGCAACTGCGTGCCGCCCCATTCAACGTCGAAGCGGTCGATCAGCCCGGGGCCGCTGGGGCCGTCGAAGCGCCACGCGTCGGCGTTGCCGTTCCCGTTGCCGTTGCCGCGCCGCTCGAACTCCATCGCCATCGCGGACACGGCGGGAATCCCGCCGAAGCTGACCGAGGCCGCCACCAGACGCTCCAGCTCCAGGCACGAGACGGTCGAGGGAAGCGCAACAGCGCCCTGGAGGCGGAACCTGCCGCGGTCGAACTCGACCTTGGAGGTCCCGATGTCCAGCAGAGCCAGCGCGGCAGGGCTGACGATGATCGTCGTTGAGTCCTCACCGCTGGCGTTGCCCGCGTCGGTGACCACCAGCTCGATGCTGTGCGCGCCGAACGCGACCGGGACCTCAATCACGCCGCAGGTCTCAAACGTGCCGGAGCACACGACCAGCCCGTCCACGCGCCATTCGATCGCCAGGTCCTCGATGTCGCCGTCTGGGTCGCTCGACCCGGTGGCGTCGAGCCGGATCAGCGCGCTCTGACCGACCGCCGTGAGCTGCGTCACCACGGCGTCCGCGATCGGCTTGGCGTTCTGCACACGGATGGCGCCGACATCGCTGGGCGAGCCGTCGGGATCGATCATCGTCGGGTCGCCCGCGTCGATGCACGGCGAACCGTGCTGCAGCGAGAAGTCGCCGTTGAACGCGTCAACGAACAGCGGATCGGCGTCGAAGTTGCCCACCCCGCCCAGCGCCGGGGTCAGGCCCTGGACGTCGCAGTAGTTGACGACCGGCATCGTGCCGGTGGCGAAGAAGCGGGCGATCTGGGCCGACTCGCCCTCGCCGAAGGCGTCGGTGTTGCCCCAGAGGATCGTGTTGCGGATCGACGGGGTCGAGTTGCTGGCCGCCAGCGTGATGCCGCCGGTGACGTTGGAACTGATGTTGAAGGCGATCGTGCAGTTGGTCACCAGCGCCGTGCCGCTGCTGGTGCTCATCGCGCCGCCCGCCGACGCGGCGGAGTTGCCGGCGAAGATGCACCGCGTCGCCGTCATACCGTTGCCGAGGTTGTTGATGGCGCCGCCGATGTTGGTGGCGCTGTTGCCGCGGAACACGCAGTCGGTGAAGTGCGTCGAGGAGAGGCTATTGAAGATGTTGACGGCGCCGCCATTCCCGGCGGTGTTGGAGGTGAACGTGCAGCCGGTGATGTTGAACACCGCGCCGGCCACGCCGGAGAGGTACAGCGCCCCGCCCTGGCTCGCCGTATTGGTGTCGAACGTGCACCCGGTCATCGTGCACGCCACGCTCGTGAAGATCGCGCCGCCGCGGTTGCCGCGATTGCCGCTGAACGTGCAGTCGGTGATCACGGCGCGCTCGGCGTAGATCGCGCCGCCGGACCCGTCGTTGGAGTTGAACTGGAACTTGGCGGAGTTCTCGATGAACGCGCAGCCCGTGATCGTGATCGACTGCGCGCTCAGCGACGCGATCGCGCCGCCGGCCCCGGAGGTGTCGTTGGCCTGGTTGCTGTAGAAGGTGCAGAGGCTGATCGTGGGCGCCCCGCCGGGAATGAACATGCCGCCGCCCACGCGGTTGCTCGTCGCGTCGGCGTTGCCCCCGGTGATCAGGAAGCCCTCGATGATCGTGGACGGCCCCGCGGCGGCCGCCGTCGTGACGACGTGGTGGCAGTTGTCGCCGCGGTTGCCGGTCGGAGTGTCGTCCCCGTTGAGGTCGCCCGTCAGGATGGTCACGTACAACACCGGGTCGCGCTCGTCCGGATCGGCGGCGCCGAAGCCGGCGTACCCGCCGCGCAGCGCGACCCCCGCCGGCACGAGGAACGTGGCCGTCCGACTGCCGGGCGCGCCGGGGACGTACGTCCCCTGGGCCACGCGGACCTCGTCACCCGCGGTCAGGCCCGCCAGGGCGGCCTGGAGCGAGTTCAGGGGCGACGCCCAACTCGAGCCATCACCCCCCGGGGGAGCGCTGTCATCCACATACCGGATCGTCTGCGCGCCGGCCGCCGAGACGGACGCGGCCATCCCAGCAACGGCGAACCACCAAGCCCCTCGAGCGATCCTCAACATCTGTGTACTCCTTCTCCCACGTCACGGACGGAGCAGGCGTGGCTCTCGCCCGGCCGCGGTAACAGGACCCACCCGGCGTCCGCGGCGCGGACACGACCCGGACGGTCCCGTGCGGCGAACGGCTCGCCACGGCGTCACCCGCACCGGCACGAGCCGGTCCCCCAGACA
>CALAFV010000498.1 GCA_937891445.1 uncultured Phycisphaerales bacterium
CCCCGGCCCCGGCGACGCTGCGCGAGGAGATCGCGGCCGTCGTCTCGCGCTACGAGGACTCGATCATCGACCCCGAGGCAGCCCACCTGCTCACCGTCGACCTCATCGACACGGTCAGCGAGCGCATCCAGTCCCTGCTCGGGTGAGCGAGGTGGCGAACCGTCCGACCGTCCTGGGGACCAGGCTCCTTCTGGTGGACGGGTCCAACCTGCTCATGCGCGCCTACTTCGCGACGAAGAAGACGCACCTGACGAACGCCTCCGGCGTGCCGACAGCAGCGCTGTCGACGTTCATCTCGATGCTCTCCAGATACGTGCGCCAGGAGAAGCCCACCCACGTGATGGTGTGCTGGGACGGAGGGAAGTCGGCTCACCGCGTCGCGATCTTCTCCGGCTACAAGGCGGCGCGCACGGAGAAGACCGAGGAGGACCGCAGCCACTTCATGCAGGCTAAGGAGTTCTGCCGGGTGGCGGGCGTCCCCCAGCGCGAGGTCTTCGCCGTGGAGGCCGACGACCACGTGGCGAACTACGTCCGCGAGTACAAGATGTTCGAGCAGATCGTGATCCTCTCCGGGGACCACGACTTCTTCCAGTTGCTCTCCCACGGCAAGGTCGTCCAGATCCGCCCGAAGGGGGGCGAAGACGAGCGCTGGACCGAGGCCATGCTGCGCAGCGACTACGGGTGCCCCCCAGCGCACTTCGCCAAGGTGATCGCCCTCGCCGGGGACATCGGGGACAACGTCCCGGGCATCCCGGGCATCGGGGTCAAGACGGCGGTCAAGATGCTCAAGAGGCACCGCTGGAACCTCGACGACGTGGTCTTCTTCGAGCCGAAACTCTTCGGGCGCAAGGAGGACCTGGCGCGCAACATGCGTCTCGTGGACCTGACGCAGGGGGCGAGGGTCGAGTTCAAGCCCATCCCCCGCTTCGAGCCCGTGGGGCCCGCGCACGAGGGGTGGCAGGCGCTCTCGGAGTTCCTCGACCTCTACGATCTGGGCCGCGCACGAGCCTCCCTAGAGGCGGGTTCGATGTGGTCCGAGCGGGTCCGTCCTGCCCCCAGCCCGACCGGTGACGGACGCCCCGCGTTTCGTCGCGGCGGGGTGCTTGACCCCCCTCCGCCGGAGGGCTAGATTCCCATCAGACGTCGCCCCACACGGGGTGGCGCTACCGGGCCGAGGCTCTCGCAACCGGCCGCGAGAGCCCGGCTCGCCCCCTGACCCCAGGAGGTCTCCGCCACCATGTCGCCGTCTCACAGAGCGCCGCTCGGCTCGTCGAAGAGCACGAAGGCGATGGAGCAGTCCGTGATCCACGGGCAGAAGGTGCGGCTGCGTGAACTGGGGACCGAGGGCTACCTGTACGGGGCGGACGACTTCCACTGGCTCCTGGTGAACCCCACGACCCTGTCGACCATGCTGGTGCACAAGAGCCAGGCGGTCGTCGAGATCCTCCGCGAGGACACCTACTCCAGCGAACCGAAACGCGCGGAGATGGAGCCCTTGGTGGCTCCCTATCGCGAGCACATCCTGCAAGCACAGAGCAAGAGAGGCGCATCGTCATGACCCTGCGAAACTTCGACACCGAGTTGGACCTCAAGGCCACCCAGCGCCTCACGGTCCCTGGAGCGACGATCACCGAGATCGTGACG
>CALAFV010000499.1 GCA_937891445.1 uncultured Phycisphaerales bacterium
AGACGATCGTCTTCTCACCTGCGTCGCGGAAGCGGATGCGTGCGCGGGCGCCGGCGCCGCCCTGGACTGAGACGACGGTGCCGAGGCCGAACTGCGGGTGGCGGACGATTGCGCCCGGGGGGAACGGGGCACGCGGCGAGGCGGCGGGAGCCGGCGGGCGGGAGGGCCTTGCGCGCGGGGCGCTCCACGAGGACTCCGGCTCGTCCCAGGCGCTCCCACCCCCCCACTCGCCCAGGTCGGCCTGGTCGCTGAAGACCACGCGATCACGCGGGAGTTCTTCGAGGAAGCGGCTGGGGATGGTGCGTTCGCTCATGCCGCGGAGGGTGCGGTACTTGGCGCTGGTGATGAGCAGACGCTCCATGGCGCGGGTGATGCCGACGAAGCAGAGTCGGCGCTCCTCTTCGAGGTCGGCGTTGCTCTCCTGGGCGCGGGAGTGCGGAAGGCAGCCTTCCTCGAGGCCGATGAGCGCGACGGCGCGGAACTCCAGACCCTTGGCGGCGTGGAGCGTCATGAGCGTGACGGCGCCCTGAGACGGGTCGACGCTGTCGGCGTCGGCGACGAGCGTGACGCGCTCGAGGTACGCGCGCAGGAGGGCGAGCAGCGGCGGCATCGTCGTGGTCGGCGCGGCGCCGTCGCCGGTCGGGGCCGGAACCAGGTCATTGGCGGGGTCGCTGGCGGGCTCGTAGCCCTGCTCGAAGTCGGCGGCGGAGGAGACGAGTTCGGCGAGGTTCTCGAGGCGCTCCTCGTCGGTCTCCGTGCGGCCGGCCTTGTACATGGCCTCCAGGCCGGATTCGCGGATCACACGCTCGACGAGTTCGGCGAGCGTCTCGGGGACGCCCACGCCGAGGAATGACCCGCCGCCGGTCCACGCGTCGAACATCTCGGCGAACTTGCGGATCGCGGAGCGGGCACGCGAGGTGAGGTCCACCTGGATCGAGCCGCCCGCGGCGGCGCGGAGGGCGTCGAGGGGCGTGTAGCCGAGATCGGCCGCGGCGGCCTCGATGCGGGACCAGGTGACGTCGCCGATGCCGCGGGTGGGGACGTTGATGATGCGGCCGAGGGAGACGCTGTCGGCGGGGTTGGCCAGGACGCGGAGGTACGCCAGCGCGTGCTTGATCTCCTCGCGCTGGTAGAAGGCGGTGCCGCGGGCGATGGTGTAGGGGATGCCGGCGTTGCGGAGGGCATCCTCCATGACGCGGCTGAGGGCGTTGGTGCGGTAGAAGACGGCGCAGTCCTTCCAGGCGATGGGCGATGCGGAGGAAGCGGACCGCCCGTTGCTCTCGGCGTGCAGGGAGCGGAACCAGTCCACGACCAGTGACGCCTCGTGGTGCTCGTCGCGGCAGAGGACGACTTCGGGCTTGTGGCCGTCGCCGCGGGAGGTGAAAAGGTCCTTGTGCTTGCGCTGCGTGTTGCGGCGGATGAGGTGGTCGGCGGTGGCGAGGATGTGGCCGGTGGAGCGGAAGTTCTCGCCCAGGGCGATGACGGCCGCGCCGGGGTAGTGCTTCTCGAACTCGAGGATGTTGCTGATGTCGGCGCCGCGCCAGGCGTAGATGGACTGGTCGGGGTCGCCGACGACGCAGATGTTCGGCTGGCGGCCTTCGCCGGCCTCGCCGGCGAGGAGCGAAGCGATGACGAACTGGGCGCGGTTGGTGTCCTGGTACTCGTCGATGAGCAGATACTGCCAGCGCTCGCGGCAGGCCTCGCGGATGGTCTTGCTCTTCTTGAGGACCTGCGCGGTGAGCACGAGCAGGTCGTCGAAGTCCACGGCGTTGGCGCGGCGGAGGGCGGCCTCGTAGGCCTTGTAGATCTTGGCCATCGAGCGGGTGTAGAAGTCGCCGGCCTGCGCGGCGTAGGCGTCGGCGTCCAGCAGGTCGTTCTTGGCCTGGCTGATGCGGGCGAGGACGCTGCGCGGGGGCCAGTTGGTCGTCGAGAGGTCGAGGTCCGCCAGGGTTTTCTTCATCAGCGCCGTCTGGTCGGCGTCATCGAAGATCGCGAAGTTGTCGGTGAGGCCCGTCAACGCGCCCTCCTCGACGGCGACGGCGGCCCATCGGCGCAAGAGGCGGGCGCAGAGGGCGTGGAACGTCGAGACGGTGAGGCCGCGGGTGGCGCGGCCCTCGCCCAGCAGGTGCGCGACGCGCTCGCGCATCTCGGCCGCGGCCTTGTTGGTGAAGGTCAGCGCGAGGATCTGCCACGGCGGGATGCCGCAGCCGATGAGGTAGGCGATGCGACGGGTAATGACGCGGGTCTTGCCGCTGCCGGGGCCGGCGAGGACCAACAGCGGACCCTCGGTGTGGGTGACGGCGTCGCGCTGCGGGCCGGTGAGGCCTTCGAGGAAGCGATCCGTGTCGAGGCCGCGCTCGGCGGGCGCGGACTCCGGGGGCTGGTCGCCGGCATGTCCGCCGCTGCCGTCTCCTCCGCCTCCGATCGCCGCGGCGCGCCGGGTGCGCCATCCTCCCGCGCCCGGCTTGGGGGGCGGGATGCGGATGGGATCGAGGTCGGCCGACATGTCGACGTCCGTGTCCATCGGGGCAGTTTAGCCGAGGCGGAGCGCCACCCGCGTCGGCCGCCCCGCTACGCCTGCTGGAGCGGCGGCGTCGGGCCGTAACGGACGATGAGCACGGCGGACCCGGCCCTGGAGTCGTAGGACGAGATGACCTCGCCCCAGGGAAAGACGGCGTGACCTGGGTGCTCCCACGTCAGGGGCTCGGGGACGATCGGCTCGCCGCGGCGGTCGAGCGCCAGCGGCTTGGGTGCCAGCGGCGTGCCGAAGGTGCGGAGGGCCCAGGCGTCGTGCTCGCGCTTGCGGGTCATTTCGGCGTCGCGCGACCAGTCCGCCCATGAGGACCCGTCCGCCGCGCGGGCCATGACCAGTTCGATGCGCGCCAGCGCCGAGTCTTCGAAGACCGCGGTCAGGTGGAACTCCGCTCCTTCGAGCATCGCACGCGGCAGTTCGGCCCGCGTGCGCACGTGGCCGGCGGTGAGGCGAGCCCCGTGCGCGGCCCGGAGCGCGGCGAAGGCCTCCGCCGTCGTCGCAGGGCCGAGGCGTTCGCCGGTGGCGTCGAAGGTCAGGCCGCCGTCGTGGGCGCTGGGGGGGCGCATCGTCATCGGTTGGCTCCCTTCTCCATGCGACGAAATCCCCCTGGGCGGCCAACTGAGGGAAGGAGCGTGGCGGCGCCCCGTACGCAAGGTGCGCTCGGGGGGGGCGCCTGGCTTTCAGCCGCGGTTCAGGCCGCGCTCACCGGCGCGGGGCTCTGATTGGGCATGGAAGCCAAAGCCAAACTCGCCGGACATTCCGTGCACCAGATGCTGATCGTGTTCCCGCTGGGGCTGCTTGCGACGTCGATCCTGTTCGACCTTGTGCACCTGGGAACGGGTGACGCGATCTATGCCCAGGTGGCGTACTGGATGATCATCGCGGGGATGATCGGCGGGGTGGTCGCCGCGCCGTTCGGCCTGGTG
>CALAFV010000500.1 GCA_937891445.1 uncultured Phycisphaerales bacterium
GTCGGTTCTTCAGGAGCGTCGAACCTTCCCCCCACCCCGGCCGGAGGACGTCGGCGCCCGCCGCTGGCACATCGGCTCGATGAAGGAGTACGAGCACCTGCACCGCCTGGCGCTCGACGACCCGGAGCGCTTCTGGGGTGACTGCGCTTCGCAGTTGCACTGGTTCAGCACGTGGCGCAAGGTGCTGGAGTGGAATCCGCCGGACGCCAAGTGGTTCGTCCGCGGCACCACGAACGTCGCGTACAACTGCCTCGACCGTCAGGTCCTCGCCGGTCAGGGCGACGCCACCGCGATCATCTGGGAGGGTGAGCCGTATCCGGATTCGGGGCCCGAGATCCGGCGCATCTCCTACCGCGAACTGCTGGCGGACGTCTGTCGCCTGGCCAACATCCTCCGCGCCCTTGGCGTCAAACGGGGCGATGTCGTCACCATCTACATGGGCATGGTGCCCGAACTGGCCGTCGCGATGCTCGCCTGCGCCCGCATCGGCGCGCCGCACTCGGTCGTCTTCGGGGGCTTCAGCGCTCAGGCGATCGCGGACCGCGTCGCGGATGCCTCCAGCCGCGTCATCATCACCTGCGACGGGGCCTGGCGTCGCGGCCGGATCGTCCCGCTCAAGGAAAACGTTGACGCCGCGTGCGCTCAGTTGCAGGGGAGCACCGGCGCGCCGCAGGTGGACCACGTCATCGTCCTGCGCCGCTGCGGCAACCCCGTGACCTGGCACGGCGAGCGCGACCACTGGTGGCACGACCTGCTGCTTACCGCCCCGACCACCTGCGACGCCGAGCGCATGGACTCCGAGGACCAACTCTTCCTCCTCTACACCTCTGGCTCCACCGGCAAGCCCAAGGGCATCGTCCACACCACCGGCGGCTTCATGGTCTACGCCGCCACCACCGCGCGGTACGTCTTCAATCTCATCCCCGACTCAGCCGGTGGGCGCGGACCGGACGGCCGCGGCCAGGTCTTCTGGTGCACCGCCGATATCGGCTGGGTCACCGGCCACTCCTACGTCCTCTACGGCATCCTCCCCAACCGCGTGCCGACGGTGATGTACGAGGGCGCTCCCGACTTCCCGAACCCCGAGCGGTTCTGGGACATGGTCGAGCGTCACCGCGTCACCCAGTTCTACACGGCGCCGACCGCGATCCGCGCGTTCATGAAGTGGGGCGACGAGCACCCCGCGAAGCACGACCTCTCCAGTCTCCAGGTGCTCGGCACCGTCGGTGAGCCGATCAACCCCGAGGCGTGGATGTGGTACCACCGCAACATCGGCCGCGGCAAGTGCCCCATCGTGGACACGTGGTGGCAGACCGAGACCGGCGGCCACATGATCACGCCCCTCCCCGGTGCAACGCCCACCAAGCCCGGCTCCTGCACCCTGCCGTTCTTCGGCATCGACGCCGCCGTCGTCAACGACAAGGGCGAGGAACGCGGGCCCAACCAGGGCGGCCTGCTCGTCGTTCGCAAGCCGTGGCCCGGCATGATCCGCGGCATCCACGGCGACCGTTCCCGCTTCATCCAGACGTATTTCTCTCGCGTGCACGCCCCCGGCAAGCCGCACGAGCCGTACTACTTCACCGGCGACGGCGCCCGGCGCGATGAGGACGGCTACTTCTGGATCATGGGCCGCGTGGACGACGTCATCAACGTCTCCGGCCACCGCCTCGGGACCATGGAGGTCGAGTCCGCGCTGGTCAGCCACCCCGCCGTGGTCGAGGCCGCCGTTGTCGGCATGCCGCACGAAATCAAGGGCACCGGCATCGCGGCCTTCTGCACCCTCGCGCCCGGATACACGCCCAGCGACGCGCTGCGCGACGAACTCCGCGAGCACGTGCGCGACCAGATCGGCGCCATCGCCAGGCCCGACGCCATCCGCTTCACTCCCAGCCTCCCCAAGACCCGCAGCGGCAAGATCATGCGCCGCCTCCTGCGCGACATCGCCGCGGGCGTCGAGCAGATCAAACAGGACACCACCACGCTCGAGGATTACTCCGTACTCGTGCGTCTGCGCGAGAACGAAGAAACCTGACCGCGACGCGGCCCTCGCCCGCGAGCCGTGTTGGGCCGGCTCACACGCCCGCCGCCGCGCCGGCCGGGCCGTGCCCCGGCCCTCCTGACGCTCCGCGGCTACCATCCGCCTCGCACCATCGCTGGAGAATCCCTCATGAAGACCGCTTTGGTTGCCCTCGTCCTCGCCGCCTTTTCGGTCGCCATCATGCTCGGGGCCGGGGCGCGTCCCCCCGCCGGGGATCCCAAGCCCGAAACCCCCGCCGAGGAGACCAAGCCCGTGGCCGACACCACCCCCGCGTACGTCAAACTCACGACCTCGATGGGCGACATCTACCTCGAACTCAATCGCGAGAAGGCGCCGATCACCACCGCCAACTTCATCTCCTACGTCGAGAAGGGCCACTACGACGGCACCATCTTCCACCGCGTCATCCCCGACTTCATGATCCAGGGCGGCGGCTTCGACAAGGAACTGAACCAGAAGCCCACCGGCGCCGGCATCAAGAACGAGTGGCAGAACGGCCTGAAGAACACGCGCGGCACGATCGCCATGGCTCGCCTCGGCGGCCGGCCCGACTCCGCCACCGCGCAGTTCTTCATCAACGTCAAGGACAACACCTTCCTCGATGAGCCTCGCGACGGCGCCGGCTACGCAGTCTTCGGCAAGGTCATCGCCGGCATGGACGTCGTGGACAAGATCAAGGGCGTCCGCACGCAGCGCCGCGGCCCCCACGAGGCCGTGCCCGTCGAGGCCGTCGTCATCGAGAAGGCACAGGTGATCACCGCCGACGAGGCCAAGGCCGCCACCAACCCCGCTCCGGCCAGCACGACCGACCAGAAGTAACTGTTCTCCTCCCAATCGCGACCATCGGCCGGCCGGCGCAGCGCGCCGGCCGGCTGCTTTTTGGGTGCCGCGATGAGCCCGGCTTCATGCCGACCCCCTCTGGCGGCCGCGCCGCGAGGAAGCGCGGACCTTCTCGCGGGATGACCCTTGATCCGCACGTGACAAAACCGATATCGTGGTCGGCGCTCCTGGCCCGAGCGGTCGCGGAGGATTCGCGATGAGCCGCACGGACGTGGTTCCCAACCGGCGGCCGGGCATTCGGCCCGGCGGCCCCAACCCGGCGCCGGGCCCTCGCTCCGCGATCGCGGAAGGCTGTCCTACCCTCACACACCGATGTGCCGACCGCCGGCTTCCGGCCGTCGCACCGTCTCTCCGCATGCCTGCGGATTCGCGTCGTGGTAAGTTCTGTTTCATGACGCCGGGGTAATCTGGGATGCTGGCCCGTCCCTTTCCGGGAAATGGGCGCAGCGCGAGCACGGGAAGGACTCGAATGAGCCGGCATGGTCACGCTCGTGGTTGGGTCCCGGGGGGGACGTTCGCCGAGGCGGCGGTGGAGACGCTGCCGCGCGAGGCCGCCCCGCCGCGTGCCGCCTCTCTCGCCG
>CALAFV010000501.1 GCA_937891445.1 uncultured Phycisphaerales bacterium
AACTCGAGCCGGGGGCGGAGGGCGGCGGGGTCGTGCGCCGGCGTCGTGGTGCTCATGGCCGATCAGCGTAGCGTGCCGGGGATGCGGGCGGGGAGAGGAGCGGCGGGGCGTACGCTTGGGCATGAGGAACGTCCTGCTCGCCGCAGCCGCGATCGCGGCTGTGACCGTCTCGCCGCACGCCGGCACCGCTGCTTCTCGACCCGCCGCGGCGCCGGAGCAGGCCGGCGCCGGCTCGCCCTTTGAGGGGCGCTACCGCCAGGGGCCGGACGTCAGCCCGGTGCGGATCGTCATCTTCACGGACTACCAGTGCCCGGAGTGCGAGGCGCTCGACGGCGTGCTCGAGCCGATCCTCGCGGAGCACCCGGAGTTCGCCATCAGCGTCAAGCACTTCCCGTTCTCCAACACGTGCAACCCGAACCTGCCGCCGGGGCAGGCGGGGAACATGCACCCGAATGCGTGCTGGGCGGCGCGGGCCGCGGAGGCGGCGGGGATCCTGCGCGGGTGTGACGGCTTCTGGGCGATGCACCGGTGGCTCTTTTCGCGGCGCGGCTCGTTCACGGATGCGGAACTGCGCACGGCGCTGGCCGGAATGGGGTACGACGCAGCGGAGTTCGAGCGCGTGATGCAGAGCCCCGAGACGCTCAATCGCGTCCAGGCGGACATCGCGGAGGGGATGAGCGTCGGGCTCTTCTCGACGCCGATGATGTTCATCAACGGCCGCGAGGTGAAGAACACGCGCGACCCGGCTGCGGTGCGCGCGGCGATCGACGCCGCGGCGGAGGCCGGGATCATCGCCTCCGCCGCGGAGGACCGGCCGCCGACGGTGGACGAGAAGATCGTGGCGGACTGGAAAGCCCAGCCGCGCGTGCGCCTTGTCCGGGAGCCGGAGCGCTGGACGGGGGCGGCGGCCGAGGAGGCGACCGTCACGGTGGTAATGTGGGGGGACGTGCTGGAACCCAACTCCGTGCGTGCGGACGCCGAGATCCGGCGCCTGATGGCGGCAACCCCCGGCGTGCGGTACGCGTGGATGCACTTCCCCACGGAGCAGGCGTGCAACCCGGCGATGCCGCGGACGGTGCACGCCGGGGCGTGCGCCGCGGCGGCGTTCGTGGAAGCGGCGTTCGTGGCGGGTGGGGCCGACCTGGCGTGGCGGGCACACGGGGCGTTGACGCGGCTCACGACGCAGCAGAAGGCGAACCTCGCGGGCGGGGCGGACGTGGCGGCGGTGCTGCGGATCGCGGCGCCGATGGACGCGGAGATCGCCGCGCAGTCGGAGGCGATCCTCGCCGCGGCGGCGCAGGGGGCGCAGCGCCTGCAGGCGGACATCGCCGCGGCGCAGGCGGCGCGGCTCACGGGCGTGCCGCTCATCTTCATCAACGGTCGGCGCGTGCAGCGCTGGACGGTAGGGGAGCGGCCGGTGCTGAACCTGATCGTGGAGGCGGCGGCGCGGGGCGAATAGGTCCTTCAACACCCCGAGAGCGAGGCGGAGACCCACTTGGTCAGGAAGGTCGAGATGTCGGCCGAGGAGACCGCGCCGTCGCCGTCGAGGTCGGTCCGGCTGCCGCCGCCAACGGCGTCCTCGATCCAGTCGGTGAGGTAGGCGGAGATGTCGGCGCTGGCGACCTCGCCGTTGTCGTCCCAATCGGGGATGCAGTCGGCCAGGACGATCGTGAACGTGCCCGAGAGCGTGATCGTGCCGGGATAGTGCCGCGAGGCCCAGGCGAACCCGGCGACGTCGTAGGTTCCGGCGCGGAGCGTGGCGCCGTCGATCGCGCCGGTGACGGGAGTGAAGGAGGCGGGGAGCGTTCCCGTGCGCCGGATGAAAAACGGCGTGTCTTCTTCGATGAGGATGCGGGTGACGAGGCTGGCCGAAGTGGTGAACATCTCGATGACCATCCCCGGGCCGACGTACGCCTGCGCTTCGGCGGTGATCGAGATCGAGTCGTCGGCGACGTGGGCTTCGACCAGGGCGTGGCCGCGGATGAGCCCGTCGGAGAGCGCGGCCGAGGTGCCGAGCACGGCGTGCAGCGGGCCGCTCTGGAAGGCGCCGTAGTCCTCGATGAACCACCCTTCGCCATCGGGGTAGTTGCCGACGGCCACCGTCGAGGCGGTGTACGTGTGCTCGCCGGTGAGGATGGCGGGCTGGGCGCGGGCAGTGGGGGAGATAAGGGCAAGCGCCACAATCGCGAGGGCGAGCCACGACCGGGGCGGCACGGGGCGCTGCTGCTGGAACATCGGTCTGGCTCCGGCCCCGCCCGGCCTTCCCTCCCCCGGCTTTCCCCCGGTTGCAGCCCCAGCGGACCAGCATATCCACTCTTCAGCCTGGTACCGCCCCCAATGCCGCAGCAAGGCTTGTTTGTTTGGGGATTAGTTGGAATATACTGCGGCGGGAGGGCGCCGTGGACAACCTGCTCGCGGCCCGCCTGCAGATGGCGGTCAGCCTGGGCTTTCACATCATCTTCGCGGTGATCGGGATCGGTATGCCCCTGCTGATGGCCATCGCCGAGTGGCGGTGGCTCCGCGGCGGGCGCCCGGTGGACCTCGAACTGGCCCGGCGGTGGGCCAAGGGGACGGCGATCTTCTTCGCCGTCGGGGCCGTTTCGGGGACCGTGCTGAGCTTCGAACTGGGCCTGCTCTGGCCCCGGTTCATGCGCCACGCCGGGGGAATCATCGGGTTCCCGTTCAGCATGGAGGGGTTCGCCTTCTTCACCGAGGCGATCTTCCTGGGGATCTACCTGTACGGCTGGAACCGCGTCGGCCGCTGGGCCCACTGGGGAGCGGGCGTCATCGTCGCCGTCAGCGGGGCGATGTCGGCCGTCTTCGTCGTCATGGCCAACGCGTGGATGAACGCGCCGGCGGGGTTCGACTACGACCCCGCCACGGGCGTCTTCTCGAACATCGACCCGATCGCGGCGATGTTCAACCCGGCGTGGAAGCCGCTGGTCCTGCACATGATCGTGGCCGCGTACATGGCCACCGCGTTCGGGGCAGCGGGGATCCACGCGGTGCAGCTGCTGCGCGACCGCGGCAGCGAGTTCCACCGCCGGGCCCTGGGGATCTGCATGGCCGTGGCGGTGCCGATGGCCCTGGTGCAGCCGATCGTCGGCGACTACGCCGCGAAGGCGACGGCCCGGAACCAGCCGGTCAAACTCGCCGCGATGGAGGGACAGTTCCGGACCGAGCGTGCGGCCCCGCTGCGGATCCTCGGCCTCCCCAACGAACGCAACCGGACCACCGACTTCGCGATCGAGATCCCCGGCCTGCTGAGTTTCCTCGCCCACGGCGACTTCAACGCCGAGGTCAGGGGCCTGGAGGAGTTCCCGCGCGACCAGTGGCCGCCCGTGGCCGTCACGCACATCGCCTTCCAGGTGATGGTCGGCTGCGGCACGCTCATGCTCGCGGCCGGCATCTGGTACGCCGTCGCGGCGCTGCGCGCCCGGGCGCCCGGCGCCGCGTGGTGGAGGCCCGGCGGCTGGGGAGCGCCCTCAGGGAAGTGGCTGCTTCGGGCGCTGGTGCTGTGCGCACCGCTGGGATTCATCGCGATCGAGGCGGGGTGGACGGTGACGGAGGTCGGGCGCCAGCCGTGGATCATCTACGGCGTCATGCGCACCAGCGAGGCCGTGACGCCCATGCCGGGGCTCGTGACCCCGTTCGTCGTGTTCACCCTGGTGTACATCGGGCTGGGAGCGATCGTGGCGACGCTCATCGCCTACCAGGTGCGTGCCGCCCCCGGGCGTGTCTCCGCCACCCAGTCCGGTTCCGAAACTCCCGCGCCTTCCCCGCCCACCCCCTGAGCCGAGCAAGGAGCCGCCGCGTGCCCATCTACGAGGTCACCGCCTGGGTCATGCTCGTCGCCCTGGCCGTCTACACGCTCCTGGGCGGCGCGGACTTCGGCGCCGGCGTGTGGGACCTGCTCGCCACCGGCCCCCGCCGCGCACGCCAGCGCGAGGCGCTCGCCCACGCCATCGGCCCGATCTGGGAGGCCAACCATGTCTGGCTCATCGTCGTCA
>CALAFV010000502.1 GCA_937891445.1 uncultured Phycisphaerales bacterium
GAGGGGGGGAGGGGTGGGGCGGCCGGTGCGGAGCGACGAACGGGCGCGCGGCCGAAGCGGGATGCCGATTGCGCAAAGTTGAACGGATCCGGCGCGCATCCCCGATTCCCCCCTGCGTCCAGAACAGGCACCTGTATGTTGGCTTCACGCTTGGGAGACCAGAATGACACGATCCGCATCCGCGGCGGCCGCGCTGCTGCTCGCCTCCGCCGCCCTCGCCCAACCCGTCGTCGACGGCTTCGACTGGGTCACCGTCGGCGATCCGGGCAACCCCGCCATCGGCGAGGCGCACCCGACCTACGGCTGGTACGCCCGGGGACGCGGGTCCGTCGCCTCCGCCTACCGGATGGCCTGCACGGATCTCACGACCGCGCAGTACATCGACTTCTACAACACGTTCTCCGGCCGGGTCGATGAGGCCACGCGGGTGCAGATGGAGCCGCTGTGGTGGGGCGCTTCGATCAATCCGCACACGGGCGTCGCGTCCATCGCTCCCGGGCACAGCGCCCAGCCGGCGATCGGCATCTCCTGGCGCGCGGCCGCGATGTTCTGCAACTGGATGCACAACGGGCGATCCAGCGCCGACTGGGCGATCCTCTCCGGCGCGTACGACGTCTCGACGTTCGGAGAGGACGCCTCGGGCAACATCACCGATCAGCCGACGCGCTCGCCGGGGGCGAAGTACTGGCTCCCCTCGTGGGACGAGTGGCTCAAGGCGGCGCACTACGACCCGAACCGGAACGGCCCGGGCGAAGGCGGGTGGTGGATGTACCCGGACGGGGGCGACGAGCCGCTGACGCCCGGCTGGCCGGGCGACGGCGAAACCTCGTACGGGCTGCCGTGGTCGCAGCCGGATCCGGCATGGGGCGCGCCCTGGCAGATCCCGGTGGGGGCGTACCCGGATATCCAGAGTCCCTGGGGATTGCTCGACCTCTCGGGAACCGCCGGCGAGTGGACCGAAGAGATCTGGAGCGGGGGGCACCGCGTCGCCGACGGGTCGTCGTACGCCTTCGACACGTACGTCGATCTCGACAACCTGCACATGTTCTCGGCCTGGGATCCGGCCGACATCTTTCCACCCGTGTCGATCCGGTTGGCGTCGGCCGTGCCGGCTCCGGGCGGAGCGATCGTGCTCATGATTGCGGCCGTGGCCGCCAAACGAAGGAGACGATGATAATGCGAATGCTCATGATCGCGGGCTTGGCCATACTGGCCACCCCCGCCCTCGCTCAGCGGCAGGGTATATACGTTGAGTACTACGACATCGTCAACGGGTGGACGCCGCACCCGAACTACCCCGCGGACTTCCGGCTCAGCCAGCCCGGCTTGGCAAGCGGGTCCAACGTGTCCATCCCCAATGCGAACAACCTGGCGTACCGCGTGTTCACCGCGAGCCCCAGCACGGAGGACATCGGCACCGTGTCCATGAGCGTCGCCGTCTCCGGGGCGCGGCTGTTCATCGGGTACTTCAATTCCTTCCTGACGCCCGTCGAAGGCATCCGACTCGATCGAGTTGGGTGCAGGAATCTGCGTGGCGTGTTCACATCGGGTCCGCAGGCCAGGACCGCGCAGGTGCAGGGTCGCATTTCGGGAAACCTTGGAGTTGCGGGCGTCCAGTCCCAGGAGGGCATCGACGTCCACACGCTGGTCCGTTTCGATGTCGACGGTTCGATCCTCGGCCCGGTCAGCCACCGGCCGGACCCGGCGGCGCCGACCAACCTCGGCACGATCATCGTGGGCGGGAACGTCGATACGAGCGGTTCGGGCCGGATCGTCGCCTTCGGCGGCAGCATCAACCGTGTGCAGGTTGGAGGCGAACTTCGCGCAGGTGTGTGGGCCGCAACTGGAAGCATCGGGGACATCGTGGTGACTGGCGATGTCGTCGGCGCAGGCGGGTCGCTCGTGCCGATTGATGCCAAAGCCGACGTCCGAAGCGTCACTGCTCGCTCGCTGCAGATCGACCTGAATGCCGACGAGGATGCCGACGGCATCGGCACGCTATCGCTCATCCGCACGACGGGCGTCGCAGGGCATCTCGACGGCGTTGTCTCGGCCGCGGCCGTGCAGGCGCTTCCCGGCGAAACGTCGGTCTTTGACCTCTCCGGAAATCTCGTCGGCTCGGTGGAGATCGACGGCGACCTCGACGAGAGATTCGTGATCGATGGCGACGTCTCCGGACAGATCACGATCCTCGGCGACATCACCTCCGCCGGACGCATCGACATCGGCGGGCAGATCGTCGACGACGGCGTTGGCACGCCCGCCGGCATCTATGTCGGCGGTGTTCTGGAGCCGACGTACGAGGCCGGCACGCCCGGCAACCTCTCCGACGACACCGGCGTCATCGCCTTCTCCGGCGGGCTCCCCTTCTCCGGGCCTGGGCAGATCGTCTTCAACTGCAACAACGACCCGAACCTCTACACCACCTCCGGAAACCTCGCCTAGCAGGGAGAGATCCGCTGGGAAGACGGGTCCGGCACCGTCCGCGCCCTCGCCGGCACCCACTTCGCCAACCAGTGGACCGATCCCGACACCGACACCGATCCGTTCGGCAACGGCCTGCCGGGGCCCGCATGGCCCTCCGGGCACCACTACCTCGGCGGCGGGATGATCTCCGTCGTCCCCTTCGGCAACGCCTCCACCCGGTACTTCGTCTCCCCGGCCGTCCAGTGGTTCGAGGTCCGGCACGCCGGGCGCGTCCGCCCGGCGAACCCCCTGGCAGATCCGCTCGACGTCGGCACCTGGACGTCCCCGCCCGTCCCGATCGCCCCGATCGCCTGGTCCTTCTTCGACCCGGCCGACAGCGCCGCAGCGGCCGTCTGGTTCGGCGGCGTCCGGGGAACGCTCCCGCAGCAGATCGCCGAGTACGTCCAGATCGACAGGAACGGCAATCTCCTCTGCGACCTCCCCGGCGTCTTCGGCGACATCCCCGCCGCCCTCCCCCCGCTCACGGCCCGCGCGATGTGGGTCTACCCGGGCTGGTTCACCAGCTACTGACCCCACCCCTCACCCCCCACCCCGCTCCGCCCGCCGCGGCCGCCGTCCGCCCGTGGATGACCATCCCTGGGCGGCATTCCCGATCAACGAGCCCCGCCGGGCGCCCTCGTCCCTCCGCGCGGTGGCACGAATGAGCCCGCTGCCGACGGCCACGGCCACGCCCGCACCGCAACGCGGGCTCATTCGTGGCGGCGCCCGATCCACCCCCGACGCCCGCACACCCGAGACGGGCCGCCGCGGGACGAGCCGCACGCGCAGCGACCCCCGCACGCATCGCCTCGAATCCTTCGTCCTGTGACGTTGAGGGGCCGCCACGACTGAAGCCGCGGCGGCTTCAGTCGTGCCACCCCGCCGAGCGCCCGGGGTCTTCACTGACCTCGGGTGCCCCCATCCCGTCCGGGGGGCAAGGCCTGCCCTGCTCGGCGCCTGCCTGCTCCAGCGCCACCCCCCACCC
>CALAFV010000503.1 GCA_937891445.1 uncultured Phycisphaerales bacterium
CGGCCTCTCCTACACCGAGATCTGGATCTCCGAGGCCCAGGAGCGCATGGTCCTCGCCGTCCCCCCGCACAACCTCGAGGCCCTCAAGCGCATCTGCGACGAGGAGTCCGTCGAACTCGCCGTCCTCGGCACGTTCACCAACCCCGAAGGCTCCACCCCCGACAACCCCGACCTTCAACTCCTCTTCCACGGTGAGGAAGTCGGCCGCCTCTCCATGCACTTCCTGCACGAGGGCATCCCCACCCCCCACCGCGACGCAACCTGGACCCCCACCGACCCCTCATCTGCTCACCCGCTCACCTCCACCCCCTCTTCCCTCTCCGACGCTCTCCTTTCTCTCCTGGCCCATCCCAACATCGCTTCCAAGCACTGGATCGTCCGCCAGTACGACCACGAGGTTCGCGGCTCGACCGTGGTGAAGCCCCTCGTCGGCCCGCAGGCCCAGGGGCCCGGCAACGGCGCGGTCATCACCCCCGTCCCCGGCTCGCGCCGTGCCCTCGCCATCTCGCAGGGCCTCCAGACCGGCATCGGCGATCCGCAGGTCGGCGGCGACCCGTACCTCATGGCCCTCGCCGCGATCGACGAGTGCGTCCGCAACCTCGTCTGCCTCGGCGCCGACCCCGACCGCATCGCCATCCTCGACAACTTCTGCTGGCCCTCCTGCAAGAAGCCGGAGAACCTCGGCGCCCTCGTCCGCGCTGCCGAAGGCTGCTACGACGGCGCCAAGGCCTACCGCACGCCTTTCGTCTCCGGCAAGGATTCCCTCAACAACCAGTTCACCACCGAGGACGGCCGGACCATCGAGATCCCCCCCACCCTCCTCATCACCGGCATGGGCATCGTCCCCGACGTCACACGCTGCGTGACGATGGACGCCAAGGAGCCCGGCAACCTGCTCCTCCTCGTCGGCCCGACCACCCCCGACCTCGGCGGCTCGCACTACCAGCAACTCGCCGGCATTCCGTCGGACGCCAGCGCCGCCGTCCCCCGCACGGATCTGCGCCTCGGTCCCGCCGTCGCCCGCGCCGTCGCCGCGATCCTGGCCCGCGGCCTGGCCCGCTCCGCCCACGACATCTCCGACGGCGGCCTCCTGACCGCCGCCGCCGAGATGCTCATCGCCGGCTCGACGGACACGCGCCCCATCGGCGCTCAGATCGACCTCGCGAAGGTTGCCCCCGCCGCCGGAACCGCCCCGCTCTCCCTGATCGCCGCCGCCTTCTCCGAGTCTCCCTCTCGCTATCTCCTCGAGATCCGCGAGACCGACCTCCCGGCCGTCCAGAGCATCCTCAGCGACATCCCCCACGCCATCGTGGGCCGCCTCACCGACACCGCCCGCCTCACCGTCGCCGGCGCCAACCTCGACATCCCGGTTCCCACCCTCCGCGACACCTGGCGCCGCCCCCTGGACTGGTAATCCAAGAGCCAAAGAGAGACTTCACCACAGAGCCACAGAGAACACAGAGAGCAAGCAGATCGCCCTTCCAGGGATCTGTGCTCTGCTTTCTGTTTCCTGTTTCCTCCCTTCTGTGTTCTCTGTGGTGAACCCTCAAAAAAAAAGACCCGCGGGCACGCCCCTTCGACGTGCCCGCGGGCACACACCGCGGCATCGCGGCCGCGGCGGGTCACTCTTTCCGCGCCCACCTCCGTGGGAGGCGGGAGAGAGGCTCAGCACCCGCCTTCAACAGCCTGGAGCCAGGCGGTGAGGAAGGCGCTGATGTCCGTGGAGTTGACCTGGCCGTTGGCGTCGAAGTCGGCGTTCAGGTTGCCCTGGTTCACGCTGTCGAGCCACGCCGTCAGGAACGCGCTGATGTCCGACGAGTTCACGGTCGCGTCGCCGTTCCAGTCCGCCGGACACGAACCGCCGCCGCCGACGACCTGCACCCTCACGTTGTCAAACCCCACCTCCCAGAAACTCGACACGTAGAACCACCCCGGCCGCATGGTCGTCAGCCGGATCTCGGCCACGTTGGCCAGCACGCTCGCGTACGTCCGCCCATCCGGCAACTGCCCCTCCTCCTCCGACCCCGTCCCCTGCCACCCCGCCGGCATCGCCGGCGCAGTCGCCGGGTTCGGAATCGTGAACGTGTACCGCTCCCACCCCTCCCACTGCGACGGCATCCCCGGCCCCTCGAAGTACACGCTCACCAGACCGCCGTCCGCGAACGTCCCGTCGAAGATCTGCAGCACCAGCGGGAACTCCGACGGATCCATCGGATCGCCCCACCAGTTGTTCAGCGTGAACACCTTGATGTCCACGGTGATCTCCAGGTCCCCGCCATAGCGCGACAGGTCGCCCAGCAGCGCGGCGTTCTCGCTGTTCGCCAGCGTCACGCCCCAGAAGTCCCCCAGCGGGAGCCCGATGTAGGAGCCGCCGTAGTCGTCGGGGAACAGCAACTGCTGCCCGTTGACGGTCCAGCCGCCCAGATCGTCGGTATCGAACGACGTCTCGCTGATCACCTGCTGCGCGTTCGCCGCGCCGGCGAACCAGCACGCCGCCCCCGCAAACACCATCGCCAGTCTGCTCGCCTTCATGCCTGATCTCCTCTTCGCGGCCTCGCCGCGCTGTGGACCCGGTTCTGTCCCGGCTATTCGTCACCCATGTGGGCCCCGGATCCGATTTTTCCGTATCTTCGAAGTTTCCGGGAAACTTCAAAGATTCTGGCACGTATACGACCGGCACGCAAGGATTTGTTGCAGTATTCTGTGTTTTCCACGGCCGATTCACACATGTTCGGGACCCGTATGCAGCGACAGTCGGACACCGTCAGCCCTCCGGACTCCCACCATCCCCCCCATTCCGAGAGGGGCGACGATCCCGCCGCCCTCGAGGCCCACATTGCCGCCGTCGGCGACGACCTCCTTGCCGGCATGCGTGCCCTCCTGGAGCCCATCCACCGCACCGCCCCCGGCCCGCAGGCCCTCGCCCGAACTCTCGGCGTTGACAAAGTCCTCACAAGCCGTGTCCTCAAGGCCATGCGGTGCCGCGACCCCCTTACTGCAACGCACTGCATGCCCGGCCCGGAGCCACTCCGCCGGCTCATCAAGGCCGCCGGCCGGCGCGGGGCCGACCCCGCCGCCGTCGCCGACGCCTCCCGCGCCGTCGATTCCTTCGAGATCCTGATCCGCGACCGCATCGGCGACCGCAGCCTCCTGGATGCCATCCTCAGCGCCTGGGTCCCCGAGGCCCGCCGCGAGTTCGAACTCCGCCGCAAGCAGTCCGCCTTCAAGGCCCTCAGCCAACTCCGCGGCGTGCAGGCCGAGAGCCTCGTCGCCGCCGCCGTCATCTCCCCCTCCGCGGCCGATCCCCGCCTCCTCGATGTCGTGTGGGTCAACGGCGTCGTCGGCCTCCACCGCGTCCGCCCCGGCGTCGGCGTCAAGATCACCACGCGCCGCATGCCCACGCAGGGCGTCGGCGGCCGCCAGCCCCGCGCCCTCGACGGCCGCCCCATCTCCCCCGACGGCGACCCCACGGCGCTGATCCTCCCCGACTTCTGCTCCACCCCCACGCCGCGCCTCAACGTCCGCCGCGTCGGCGACGTCGTCCAGTACACGCTGGCCGACAACGGCTTCGGCCCCAGCGCCGCCGTGGACCTCTTCTTCGCCGAGGCCAACTTCGCCGAACTCCCGCGCTACCTCCCCGCGGACCTGGACCACAAGACCTACTTCTTCGCCGAAGTCGTCACCCCGGCGGTCCTGCTCCAGTTCGACGTGCTCGTGCACGAATCCCTCTACCCCGCCTCCGAAAGCAGCGGCCCCGCCCTGCGCATCTACGACACCAGTTTCGAGGGCGTCGCCAGCGTCAACGACCCGTCGCGCGACATCGACCGCCTCGACATGCTCGAATCCATCGAGCCCCTCGGCGCCGGCCTGGCTCGCTTCCGCTCCGGCGCGGTGCCGCGCTACACCGACCTGCTCCGCCACGTTCTCGCGGCGATCGGCGCCGATGAGTCGCGCTACCGCGGCTACCGCTGCCGCATCGACTACCCCGTCTACGGCTCCCAGGTCGCCATGGTCTTCGAGCCGCAGCGGGAGCCCGCGCCGCAGGCGGCCAATACAACACAACTCTGAGTGATCTGCTTCAGCACCCGCCCCCGCTCCGCGGGGGCCTGCCGAACGCCGAACTTGAAGAGTTGTAGATCGACTTGTCTTTCTTAGCCGGCCGTCCTAGCCTGCGGAGAAACCCCAGGCGCCCGCCGCGACGACCGCGTCGTGCCGCCGCGGAGACGCCCACGGAGGCAGACCCGTGATCGCCGCGCTCCTCGCTTCCACGGCCGGAATTCCCGCAATTCTCGCCATCGGGGCTCAGCCCCCTGCGGGCGAACCCCCGGCCACGCCGCCCCCCGTCGCCCAGACCGCCCCCGCCGACGCCCCTCCCCCCTCAACCGACGGCCCCCGGTATCTCCTGAGCGAGACCCGCATCCATGAGGACCCAGAACTCTTCTGGCCGGGCTTCCTCAGCGGCCTCCGCGGCTTCGAAGGCTTCCACTGGCCCGTCGGCAACCCCATCTACTTCGAGCCGCCGATGAACGAGTCCCACCTGCGGCCGATCTACATCCACCACAACTTCGCCGACGGCAGCCAGGTCGGCGGGGGCGACCTGGACGTCATCGCCGCTCAGGCCCGCATCGCCATCACCGAGCGCCTCAGTTTCATCGCCACCAAGGACGGCTACTCCTTCCTCGACGCCGGCGGCCTCCCCGAAGATGAGGGCTGGAACGACATCGCCGCCGGCCTCAAGTACACGTTCTACGCCGACCCCGAAGCCCAACTCCTCATGGCCGCCGGCGCCCGCTACCAGTTCGAGAGCGGCGACGACGAGGTCCTCCAGGGCAACGTCCCCGAACTCAGCCCCTTCTTCTCCATCGCCAAGGGCTTCGACCGCTTCCACATCATCGCCGCCATCACCGACCGCATCTCCCTCGACGGCGGCGACGGCAACAACGTCCTCCAGTGGGACCTGCACCTCGACTGCGACATCGCCCCCGACATCCTCCCCGGCTTCGCGCCTTTCTTTGAACTCCACGGCCTGCACTACCTCGACGACGGCGACCGCGTCGCGCTGAACGTCGGCGGCATCGACTACGCCAACCTCGGCTCCGACAACGTCTCCGGCTCGACCGTCATCACCGCCGGCATCGGCGCCCGCTGGGAACTCTCTCCTCACGCCTCCTTCGGCATCGGCTACCACCACGCGCTGACCAACGTCAACGCCGACACCTTCGAGGACCGTCTCACCATCGACTTCATCCTCCGCTGGTAACCCCCACCTTTCTTCCGACGCGCGCCACTTCCACCGGGCCCGCCGCTTCACCCCTCTGGGCGGCGGGCCTTTTTCTGCGCACAATCCGCTCCGC
>CALAFV010000504.1 GCA_937891445.1 uncultured Phycisphaerales bacterium
CCCGCCATCCAACCGCTCCAGCGGGGCGGCGGGCTGGAGCCACGGGCGGAGCGAGCGGAACTCGCGGAATACCCGCGTTCAACCGACCGCCCGTCCCTCCCACTAGTGCCCAGTGCCTAGCCCAGTGCCTAATGCCTAGTGCCTAATGCCTAGTGCCTAGTGCCTCATGCCTAGTGCCTCCTCCTCACATCGATTTCAGCCCCCCACCAAACCCCCGCAAGTATCGTCCCATTGCCGCGTCACACACACAGCGCGCGCAAGGAGCCGCCCCATGCAGTTCGCCCGCTGCGGCACCCATCAGCAGCAATCCCACACCCGCCTCCAATCCCTCGCCGACACGCTCGGCTTCACCGGCCAGATGAAGCCCAACGTCGGGACCACCGAGCGCATCGTCTCCGGCCTCGCCGGCGGCGGGCTCCTCCTCACCGGCCTGAAGCACCGCGGCGTCTCCGGCCTCATCATGGCCCTCCTGGGCGCCGAACTCGTCCGCCGCGCCGCCACCGGCCGCTGCCCGCTCTACGAGCAGATCGGCGTGGACACCGCCGCCCCCAAACCCTCCCGCGCCGAAGACTTCCGCCGCCGCGGCATCCACGTCGAGGAATCCATCACCATCAACCGCCCGCGCGACGAGGTCTACCGCTTCTGGCGCAACTTCGAGAACCTCCCGCGCTTCATGAACCACCTCGAGAAGGTCGAGGTCACCGGCGAGCGCACCAGCCGCTGGACCGCCAAGTCCCCCACCGGCCACGTCCAGTGGAACGCCGAGATCATCAACGAGGAGCCCGGCTCGCTCATCGCCTGGCGCTCCCTCCTGGGCGCGGACGTGGACAACCGCGGCACCGTCCGCTTCCGCGACGCCCCCCAGGGCCGCGGCTGCGAGATCCGCGTCGTCCTCGACTACATCCCCCCCGCCGGCCGCCTCGGCGCCGCCCTCGCGCGCCTCTTCGGCGAGAACCCCGAGCAGCAAATCCGCGACGACCTCCGCCGCCTCCGCGAGATCCTCGAAACCGGCGAGATCGCCACCATCGAAGGCCAGCCCTCCGGCCGCCGCCTCGGCGGCACCGCGCGCGACATCGGCGAGCCCCGCTCCTGGACGCGGCCCATCGGCATGTCCGACGTCATGGACAACGAGCGCCCCGTCTACACCGCCAGCGGCCACGACGACCCCGGCCTCAAGGGCGGCATGACCCAGGCCCCCGCCGCCGAACCCCTCATCCGGCGCGACCAGCCCGGCGCCGCGGGAGGCACGCCGTGAAAGCCGTCGTCTGGCGCGGCCCCGGCGACGTCCGCGTCGAGGACGTCCCCGACCCGCAGATCCTCAACCCGCGCGACGCCATCGTCCGCGTCACCTCCACCACCATCTGCGGCTCCGACCTCCACCTCTACGGCGGCTTCATCCCCACCATGCGCCCCGGCGACATCATCGGCCACGAATTCATGGGCGAGGTCGTCGAGGTCGGCCCCGGCGTCAAAAACCTC
>CALAFV010000505.1 GCA_937891445.1 uncultured Phycisphaerales bacterium
CCTCCGCGAACTGCTCGAGCGCGGCGAGTCCGTCCTCTACATGGCCGTGGTCCGCCCGAGTTACCCGTGCGACGATGAGCCCGTTGTGGGGTTTGCGCACCTCTGCCCCGCCTTCAGTTCCGCCAGCATGCGGCGCAGTTGGATCGTGAACGACCTGTTCGTTGCCGAGGCCTTCCGCCGCCGCGGCATCGCGAAGATGCTCATGGCCGCCGCGGCGGACCATGCCCACGCCGCCGGCGCCCGCTCCCTGACGCTCACGACCGCCGAGACGAACACCGCCGCGCAGGCGCTGTACGAGTCGCTGGGCTGGAGCCCGCTGCCGGTCCGGTTCTACACGCTGGTCGTCGATCCCTGAGCGCCGCGGGGGAGGGGGCTTGGCCTACCCTCCGCCCCGTGCGGGCGATCATCATCGGTGCTGGAATCGGCGGCGCGACGGCGGCGATCGCGCTGCGTCACGTGGGAATCCAGACGCAGGTCTTCGAACGCGCCCCCGCGCCGGGGGAAGTCGGCGCGGGCATCACGATCTGGGGCAATGCTGTTCATGCTTTGCGAACGATCGGGGCTGATGAGCCGGTGATCGCCGCGGGCGCGGTCTTGCAGTACGGCGAACTCCGCACCGCCCGCGGGCGCATTCTCAAGGCCACAGACGTCGGCGCCGCCGACCGCGCGTTGGGCATGCCCAGCATCCTGCTCCACCGGGCTGATCTGCTCGACGCCCTGCTCGGCCAACTCCCGCCCGACGTCGTCCGCTTCGGCCGGCGATTCGTCGGCTTCCGGCAGGATCCCGAGGGCGTCACCGCCTTCTTCGATGACAACACGCGCGAGCGCGGTGACATCCTGATCGGCGCGGACGGGATCAACTCCACCGTTCGCACCGGCCTGCTCGGCAGCGCGCCGCCGCGGTACTCCGGGTACACGTGCTGGCGCGGCGTGGCGCACCTGCCGGCCGACACGGTCGCCGACGGCTACGTCTGCGAGTATTGGGGCCGCGGCGCCCGCTTCGGCATTGTGCACATCGGCGCCGCCAAGGACGGGGGCGGCGGGCGGCGCATCTACTGGTACGCCACGCGCAACGCCCCGCCGGGCGGGCGCGACGCCTCACCCGAGGCCGCCAAGGCGGCGCTCATCTCCGCTTACGGGGACTGGTGCGACCCCATCCCGGCCGTTATCGCCGCGACGGACCCGGCCGCGATCCTCCGCAACGACATCATCGATCGTCCGCCGACGCGGCTGTGGACGCGCGGGCGCGTCGCGCTGCTGGGCGACGCCGCGCACGCCACCACGCCGAACATCGGCCAGGGGGCGTGCATGGCGATCGAGGACGCCGCGGTGCTGGCCCAGTGTCTGACGACCGTGGGCGAGGAGGCCGCCCCCGAGGCTGCGCTGGCGGCCTACGCCTACCTGCGCTACAGCCGCACGGCCCGCATCACGCGATTCAGTTGGTGGCTGGGGAGGGTCGCCCAGATGGAGAGCGCCGCGCTGTGCGCCCTGCGGGACCGGGTCTTCGCGGCCATGCCCATCGGCATGATCCTCCGCGACCACCGGAAGACCGTGGGCTACCGGGCCTGAGGCGGATGTGGGATAATCCCACCGGGCCATGATCAAGTACCTGGGCTCGAAGCGACTGCTGATTCCCCAGATCCTCGCGGCCGTGCGGGCGGCCGTGGGGGAGCGCGCGGGGGTCACGGTGCTGGACCTGTTCTCCGGCACCAGCCGCGTGGGCCACGCCCTGAAACGCGAGGGGCGGCGCGTCATCGCCAACGACCACCTCGCCTTCGCCCACACCCTCGCCACCTGTTACGTGCAGGCTGATCGCGAGGACGTCGTCGCCGACGCGGCGGTGCTCATCGATGAACTCAACGCCGTCCCCGATGGCGCCTCCGAACCGGGGTGGTTCACGGACTGCTACGCGGTCCAGGCCCGCTTCTTTCACCCGAGCGCTGCGGCCCGCATCGAGACGCTGCGCGAGCGCATCGCCGCCAAGGGCCTCCCGCCCGAGTTGGAGGCGGTGCTCCTGACGGCGCTGCTGCACGCCGCGGACCGTGTGGACTGCACCGCGGCCGTGCAGATGGCGTATCTGAAGGAGTACCCGCCGCGGGCCTTCAAGCGAGTCGAACTGCGGCTGCCGGACGTGCTGCCGCGTCCGGCGGCGGGGCGGTGCGAGGCACACTGTCTCGACGCTCTCGACGCCGCTGTTCGATGGAGCGAGGCGGCCGACGTCGCGTACATCGACCCGCCGTACAACCAGCACTCGTACCTGGGGAACTACCACATCTGGGAGACGCTCGTGCGCTGGGATCGGCCGGAGGTCTTCGGGCGCGCCCGCAAGCGCATCGACGTCCGCACGCGCAAGAGCGAGTTCAACTCCCGCACCCGCTGCCGCGGCGCGTTCGAGCGCCTCATCGCGGCCGTGCGGTCCCCCGTCCTCATCGTTAGTTTCAACGACGAGGGCTACCTCGCGCCGCACGAGATCGAGTCCATCCTGGCCGGCCACGGCGAGGTCTCGCGCACAGCAGTGGAGTCGAAGCGCTACGTCGGCGCCCAGATCGGCATCCACAACCCCGCCGGCGAGAAGGTCGGCGTCGTCGGCCACCTGCGCAACACGGAGTTGATCTACACACTCAGGCGGGCGTAATCCCGGCGAAACCCGCCGCTTCCCGGCCAGCGGCTAGATTCTCACTACTCGGGACATCGCACAAGCGACCGCCCATCACCCAGGCCGCCGAGGTCGTACCCGCACGCCGAGCACCGCGGACCCGCCGTGTCCATCCCCCATGGTACCCGCCGGCTCAGTTCCGTGGCACCGACCCGCCCGCGGCGGCGCCCTCATCGGGCCAGAGGCGGTCAGGCCATCGGCGTCCCGCGCCCCATCATCGACACCACCACCGCCGCGAAGATCAGGATGAACGCCACGATGTCGTTCACCCGCGGCTTCTCCTCCGGGAACAGCAGGATCACAAAGACGCTGAAGACCGTCAGCGTGATCGCTTCCTGAAGGATCTTCAGTTGCGGCATGCTGAAGGGCCCGCCCTGCGACAGGTGGCCGTACCGGTTCGCCGGCACCTGGAGCACGTACTCGAACAGCGCGATCCCCCAACTCGCGAAGATGGCCACCACCAGCGGCCACTTCTTGTGCTTGAGGTGGTAGTACCACGCGAACGTCATGAACAGGTTGGAAAGGACCAGCAGCCCGACGGTGAGAAGGACGCGGCTCATACGGGCCGGAGGGTAGCCGGGTGGCCCGTTGGCCGGCCTTCCCGGCGTCCCTCGGCCGGCTACCGGCCGCCCCGGCCGCTTCGCTCGTCCGCCGCGAGGACGGCTCTCTCGATCCGGTCGATCGCGGCGTGGATCTCCCTGGCCGCCTGTTCGGCAGCCCGGATCTCCGTGATCGAGGGCCGCGGGTCTGATGGGTGCGTGGCGGGCCCCAGCGCCCGGAGCCGCTCGGCCTCGGCGTCCGCTGCGGCCGCCGCCTCGCGGAGTTGCGGCAGAAGCAGCGCCGCACTCGTGCCCAACTGTCCCGCCGCGGCGACCACCGCCGGGCGCAGCGCATCGTCTTCGAGCAGCCTGCCGAGCACGCGCACCTTGTCCTCCGGCGGCCACGGGGCGCACACCACCTCGCTGATTGCCCAGACGGCCTCGCTTCGCTCGTTCTCCGGTAACGTGGCGAACCCCAGCAGTTCCTCCTGAATCCGGTCCGGCCTTGCGCCGCGTCGGAGCAGCACGCACACGGCCGACCTCCGCGATTGCCCGCTGGAATCGCACAGCGCTTGCTCGATCGCCGCCGCCGTGCGCGGGTCGTCCGGCAAGCGGGCCGCGAGCGATGACAGGGCCGCGGCGCGCGCCGCCGCGGATGGATCCTGGAGCGCCGACTCCATCACCTTCCACCACGCCTCGTCTACCTCGCAATGCTCCAGGCACTGTGCCGCCCGGAGTCTCACGTACCCCCTGAGCATCGGGCTGTCTTCCGCGTCCCAAAGGGCGGCAAGTTCGCCGGGCATCCGGATCACCAGCCCGCGCTCACGCAGCACGGAGGCCAGCGCGCTTACTGCCACCAGGCGCACCTGCGAGTCTTCATCGCCCAGCATCCGCCGTGCCACCTCCAGCAAGGCCCCCGCGTCGAGGCCGTCTTCACTTCTGAAGACCTCTGTCAGCAGTATGAGCGCCCGGCGGCGTGTCGCGGCGGACGGGTCCTCCAGCATCGGCATCAGGATGGGGACAGCGGCGGCCGCCCGGGAGCCCAGTTTCTGGATCAGGAGCATGGCCGACTCCATCGCCCCGCGGTCGCGCACGGCCAACGCGGCGCGACGGGCCACGAAACTGTCCCACGCCGCTGTTGCGGGGCCCGCTCCCTCAGGGTCGATGAGCGCCGGCACTCGGCGCGTCAGTTCCATGTCGAGGGGCGAACGATTGGCATAGTGCGGCATGAGGAACACCAGCGCCCTCCCCGGTACGTACCGCGGCCATGTTCCGTTCTGCACCTGCACAATGACCCAGACCGCGCCCCCCCAGAGAACCAGCAACATCCCCGCGGCGATCGCCCACCGCCGCCGGCGGCGGCGCACCAGTTCGCGCTCGCGCCGCGCGGTGCGGCCGCACTCGGGGCAGGTCATCCCTGCCGTGGCGCTCATGTCATAGGAGCACCGGAGGCACTCCCGCCCTCGCGGCTTGCGGCCGACTAGCCCCCCGATGGCGACACCAAACCCCGCCAGTGCGAGTCCCCCGGCCGTTCCCCACAGGGCCACTTCCTCCAACGGGACGCTCCCCCAGTTCTGCGCCCGCGAGAGCCACCCCATGGCGAGGGGCACTCCCGCGACGACGCACCCGCCCGCAAGAAGCCCCAGCCCCCACCCCGGCGCTCCGCACCCGCGCCTGGTCCACACCAGCAGCATGGCCGCGCCGGCCATCGCGGCCAGCACACCGATGCCGACGATCACCATGACCAGCGCCGCCGCGCTCACATGTTCAATGTACCGCGCGGGGCCCGCCCGGCCGCAGGGGATTCCACACGCACCACGTCCGCAACGCCGCGGAGGCGCCGCCGCCGCGGCTCACACCAGCCGCGCGGCGATGCGCAGCATCAGCGCGATGAGGATGTTCACCGCCAGCGTGGCGGCGAGGCCGCCCACCCACGCCCACATCCGCCGCCGCAGCGAGACCATCCGCTCGACCCAGAACGTCACCACCAGCCCCGGCAGGACAACTCCGGTCACGAGCAGCCCCGCCATGGCAAGGAGCATGAGGATCGCGGCCGGCCACCCGACGTGCTTGACTGCGTGCATCGCCGTCAGCAGGACCACGACGTTGAGCGTCCACGGCCCGCAGCATTTCAGCGCGATCGCCCACCACCCCGGCCACGGGGGCGCTTCCAGGATCCACTCCGCCAGCCCGCGGCGCCCGCACTCGGGGCACTCGATCTCCTCGTCGTCCCAGGTTCCCAGCCCGGTCAGTTCGTAGGAGCAGGCGGGGCATCGGGCCGTATGGCCGTGCAGGCCTCCCGCGAGGGGGGCGCGGCTGGTTGGATCTCGCTTTGGATTTCGCCGTCGCCAGGCCATTGCGCTACCGGGCCGACCGCCGCATCTTGGGCGCAGCACCGGCCATTTTTGCTGGGCTCCGCCGAGGCTTGGATCGCCGCGGCGACTTCGGCCTCGGCTCCGGTCACGAGCGCCGGAACGGCGAGCGTCCCGCCGGTCGGCACCACGGTCTTCTCCGGCGGTTTGCGTCCCTTGAGCGTCACAATGATCACGACGCCGGCGATGATGATCGCGGCGGCCAGCAGGATCCGCCACGTCATCTCCTCGTTCCCCAGCCACCACCCCAGGCCCACCGCGACCATCGGGTTGATGTACGCGTACGTCGCCACCTTCGACGGCGAGACGTGCCCGAGCAGCCAGATGTACGAGGTGAAGCCGATCAGCGACCCGGCGACGATCAGGTACACCAGCGCTCCGATCGGTCGCCACGAGGCCGTCATCTGCTCGACCGACAGCCGCGGCAACTCGCCCGCTACCACGGCGACCACCAGCAGCAGCGCCCCGCCGCAGAGCAGTTGCATCCCCGTGCTCAGCAGCGGCGAGCGCGGCAGGTCGGCCCGGCGCGAATAGAGCGAGCCGTTGGCCCAGCAGAAGGAACTGGCGAGCGTCGCCAGGGCTCCCAGCGCCTGGCCGATTCCGTTTCCGGCGGTGTTGCCGCCACCGTTGAAGGCGGCGAGCACCTTGGGGCCGATGAGCATCGCGACCCCCACGAACCCGAGCACGATCCCCGCCCACTGCGCGCCGCTGATCCGCGAGACCGACCCGCCGCGCTGCGCCCCGACGTAGCGGTCGTGCGCCGGCTCGAGGATCGCCATCCAGATCGGCAGCATGGAGACCATCAGGGCCACGAGGCTCGACGGGATCCACTGCGTGGCGAACGTCACCAGCCCGTTGCCCCCCAGCAGCAGGAGACCGCCGACCAGCGCCGCGTTGGCCCACTGCTTCGCGGTGGGCTTCCCCTCATTGAACCCGCGGCCGCCTTCCCGGCTGGCGACCCTCCACCTCATCCACCCGTACACGATCAACCCGGCGACGAGGTTTCTCACCCCCGCCATGAAGAACGGCGGGAACCCCTCGATGGCCCACTTGATCCCCAGGTACGTGGAGCCCCAGAAGAAGTACAGCGAGGCGAACGCCAGCACGATGAGCACCGCCGGCGCGCGGCGGTGGTGGTGACTCCCCGTGCCGTCCTCCCCGGCGCTGTGCGTCGGCGCCTCCGCTGCTGACGAGGATGCCATGCAGGCCTCCGTGCCCCCCGCTCCCCGTGTTCCGTTACGCCATCCGGCTCCCCGGCCCGCCGGGTCGCGGCCGCAGGATGAGCACGGCGTCCTCCACGGCCTCGATCACGACCAGCCCGTCGCCGCGTGCGCGGTACGCCTCGCCCTCGCACAGCACGTGGTCCTCCGGGTCCCCTTCCTCCGTCACCCAGACGGTTCCACTCTGCACGCGCACGCACGCCGGCGCGGCCGGGCCGCGCCCGCTCCAGACCTCCCCTGTCCGCAGCACGAGCCTGTCCAGGATGGACGGTGGGGGGGGCGTCGCTGCCGTCTTCGCCCTTGCAGCCGTCAGCCACATCACGATCCACCCGTCCTTTCGCCCCCGCCGTCCATCCCCTCCACCGGCAACTGCAGCGTCTCCTTGACCGTCTCGAGCACGATGGTGGTCCGGGTGCTGCGGACGAACGGGATGGTGCCGAACCGCTCGCGCAGCAGCCGCCCAAGCGACTCGGTGTCCCTCGTCCGCACCTTCACGAGGTAGCAGTCCTCCCCCGCGATGTGGTGGACCTCCTGCACGCCCGGGATGGCCGCGATCAGCCGGCCGGCCTCGACGTCGGTGATCCGCTCATCCGCCCGGAGCATGATGAAGGCCAGCAGCCCGAGGGAGAGGGCGTGGGGGTCCAGCGTCGCCGTGTACCCCCGGATGACCCCCCGCTCCTCGAGCTTCTTGATCCGCTCGAAGACGGCGGAGGGGGCCATCTCGATCCGCCGGGCCACCTCCGCGGCGGCAATCCGACCGTTCTCCTGAAGGATCGAGACGATCTTTCGGTCAATGTCGTCGATCATTCGGCCACCTCCGTCCATCAACGAAGATCGGCCGGATCCTATTCCGTCCCGCAGCAGAATATTCGTCGTTGTGCACACCTATCAAAATACGTACTTTGAGCGGGTCCGCGCGGCTGGTCGCTCGCGCCTCGGGCTTGTGCCGGTTCTCCGCCACCCTCGCCGGGCGTAAACGGTCTCTGGCGCGCCGTGTTGTAGAGTCGGAGCGACGCAGCGCCGCCCGCGTGTTGACCGTCAACTCGACCCAGCCGCGCTCGCCCCAGCTCCTGCGGGGCCACGGTCTTCCTGCGCCGGGTCCGTTCAGCGACGTCCCGAAACCGCCGATCCACCGGTGCACGTCGCTCACCCCCCAGATGAGGAGCCCTCCGTGCCGAACATCACCAGATCCGCCCTCTTCCTTCCGGCCCTTGCCGGCGCGGCCACCCTTGTCCTCTGCGTCGGCGCTACCGCCGCGCCGACCCCGCCGCAGTACGCGTGGCAGACCATCACGCCCCTGGGCGCCCCCGGTGAGCACGTCATCCCCGCCCGCATCATCGCCTTCGACGCCGACGGCCGCGGGTACGGCTACAGCCTCACCGGCGCCGATGGCGCCACCGTCGCGGCCGTTCGCTGGGCGAACGGCACGCTCACCCCGCTCCAGACTCCGGTCGGCACGGCCGACAGCCACGCCGCGGCGGTGACCGAGGGCGCTGTGATCGGCTGGGCCCGCTCTGCCCGCGGCTCGAGCACCGGGCTCATGTGGTCTGGTGACGAGGTTCTTCAGATCGGCGACCTGCTCCCGCTGGCCGTGGGGCCGCGCGGCGTGGTCGCGGGCGTTATCCGCAACCCCGTCCATCCCGGCCGCTACGCCCCCGCGCTGTGGCGCGACGGCTCGGTCACGCCGCTTCCCATGAACAACCCCGAGGCCCACGGCTGGGTCGTGGGAATCTCCGATCGCGGCGAGGTCGCCGGCTCGTGGTTCCTCCACGGCGGTCCATCGCAGGCCGTGCGGTGGACGGGCGGCGTGCCGCAGGTGCTCGCGCTCCCCGATGGCGCCAGGGCCTCCGAGGCCCGCGACATGAACGCCGCGGGCATGATCGTCGGCTGGGCCGACTTCGACGGTGGCCGTACGGCCGCGCTGCTCTGGAACGGAGATGCGGTGGTGGACCTGGGCGTCCTCGACCCCGCCACGCCGCGGGTCTGGGCCGACTCGATCAACGCTCACGGCCACGTCGTCGGCATCGCCGAGACGCCCACCGGCCGCACCGCGTTCCTGTGGGACGGCACGGCGATGCACGACCTCCGCGACCTCATCGCCGCCGCGACGGGCGAGCCGCTGAGCGCCACGGATGACCTGACGGTCTCGCACCTGGTGATCGGTGACACCGGGCACATCGCCGGCGTCCGTTACTTCGCCGACGGCACCGCCGAGCCGTTCGTCCTGGTTCCCGTGCCGACTCCCGGCACGCTGGTGCTGGGCGTGCTCGCGATGGTCCCGCTGGCGCGTCGCCGTCGGTAGTTTCCGCTCTGGCCCGGATTTCGGCGAAGTTGCCGCAATCGCGGGGCCGCATCGGCACATACCTCAGGCCCGGCCATCACGGTCACGGGCTCGAGGTACCCCACATGCGAACGCACATCTGTGCCGCTGCTGCGTTGGCCGCCGCGGCCCTCTGCGGCCATGCCGCGGCCCGGGCCGACATCGTCGAGATCATGGTGCACCACGATACCTTCGTGGTCGAGTCGGCGGTCCCCGGCCAGGGGACGGCGCACGCCACAATCCAGGTCGGCGACACGGTCATGTGGGACTGGATGTCGCCGGGCCACAGCGTGACGGCCGACGACGGGTCGTTCGATTCGGGCGTGCATTCGCCGCCGTTCACGTACAGCCTTACCTTCGACCAGCCCGGCGTCTACCCGTATTACTGCGTGCGCCACGGCGCCCCCGGCGGGCTGGGCATGGCCGGCACCATCACGGTCGTCGGCGGCGGGTGCGCGACGGACTGGGACGGCAGCGGCACGGTCAACTCGTCGGACATCAGCGCGTTCCTCAGCGGCTGGCTCGCCAGTCTCCAGGACGGGACGCTCGACGCGGACTTCAACGGCGACGCGACGGTGAACTCGTCGGACATCTCGGCGTTCCTCACCGCGTGGCTGACCGAGATCGCCGACGGCTGCTGAGTCCGGCGTCGGTGCGGCGCCAAGGTTTGCTGCTGGGCCAAAGAAAAACCGCCGCTTCCGCGGCGGCTTTCGTCTGATCACACCCGACGGCGGGCCGGATTAATCCTCCGGCACGTTGTCGCTCGTGACGATCTCGCGGAACTTCTGCCGCAGTTTCCTGGTGATCGGTCCTTCGCCGTCGGAGATCTTCGTCACCTTCCTGTCCATCTCGACCGCCGTAACGGCGATCATCTCGGCCGCCGAGCCGGTCAGGAACACCTCGTCGGCGTTGAGGACGAAGTCGATCCCCATCATCATTTCCTGAACGGGCGTGCCGGTCTGCGGGCAGAGCGTCTCCATGACGAACCGGCGCGTGATCCCTGCCAGGATCCCCGCCTCAACCGGCGGCGTGTACACGCGGCCGTCCTTGACGACGAAGATGTTGTCGCCCGTGCACTCGGTGACCCAGCCCTCGGTCGAGAGCATGATCGCCTCGAGCGCCCCGCTCGCGAAACTTTCGGTCTTGGCGAGGATGTTGTTCAGGTAGTTGAGGCTCTTGATCCGCGGGTCCAGGCACGCGATCGGCGTGCGCGGCCGCTTGGCGACGACCACCCGCATGCCGGTCTGGTACAACTCCGGCGGGTACAGCGCGATGTGGTCCGCGATGCAGAACACCCCGGGCACCGGGCACTTGCGGGGGTCCAGCCCCAGCGTCCCCGCCCCGCGCGTCACGACCAGACGGATGTACGCGTCCGAGAGGTGGTTGGCCGCGATGCACCGGCGCATCACGTCCACCATGTCCTCGCGGCTGATCGGGATCTTCAGCCCGATCGCCTTGGCGCACTGCCACAGGCGGTCCAGGTGCTGTCCGCACTTGAAGATCCTGCCCTTGTAGACGCGGATCCCCTCGAACACGCCGTCGCCGTAGAGCACCGCGTGGTCGTAGACCGAGATCCTCGCCTCCCTCTTGGGCACTATCCGCCCGTTGACCCAGATCAGCGGCCGCTCGCCCTGTTCCGCCTGGTTCTCCCAGAAGACCTTGTCATACGGCTTGGGGTGGGCCCACCAGTGCGAATGCTGCGAGGACCCGACGGTCTGGCCGTTCGTGGCGGCCGTGGCGGCCCCATCGGTCTTGACCGGAGCGGTGGTGTCGTTCATCGCGTGTCCTCCTCGCAGCAGATCCCGAAACAGACTCCCCTGCACCGCCCCTGCGCGGCTCCTGCCGCCGGCCCGGGTTCCCGGGCCGGCCTCCGCGCGCCCATGATAGGGACTACGCCCGGTCCAACCGACCGGATCGGACATCTAAGTTCTCTCTCGCGCGGCCCGCGGCGGTTGGCCCGAGAAGATGTTGGGCCGTTGAACGGCACCGGGCGTGGCGCGGGGCCCGGGCGACCGCGACAGCGCGGGCTCGCAAGCCCGGCCGGTGCGGTTTGCCAGCGACACCCGGCATTCCCTCGGCGGGGCGTCGCTCACGCGCGAGTCTTTCCCACACGCGGCGGCGTGCCGCCGTGGTCGATTCTCAGGAGGGGGCACGACGTCACGCAGCGCGGCAACCAGCGCCGCTGCCGCCATCTGCGGCAGAGCGCCGAGGCGGCCCTGCTCGTTCTCGACCCTCGCCGCCACGATGTCGCTGCCCGTCACGGCCTCGTCGGCGTTGGAGTTCGCCCGCGTGTCTTTCGAGCGCGGGATCACTTGCTGGCCGGGTGCTCTCCGGCGGGGATCGTCGCGATGCAGCGGAGCGCTCTGCGCGTCGGACTGCCGTCTCCGACGCCGCTGTGCGGCGCTTGCTGAAGTGGCGTTGGCGCCCGCATCGCGTCGCTGAGCCGACGCTCACCAATCGGGAGCACGCCAGCCGCCGCCGGCGGCGCTCCGCGCCGGCGGCCCGTCGGCGCGGGCGCTTGTCTGACGCCCCGCGGACGGTATCGTTTTCTGGGGCCAGTGATGACGGCCGTGGACGGCCGGACGCAGCGGGGCGCACGGATCCGGCGCCGAGTTCCGATCGAAGAGTTGCGGCTGAATCCGAAACAGGGATTGCCCGAAAGATCAATCGCGGGGTGAGGCGAGGGGCGGTGTCGGCGGATGCGGTTCGCCGGGTTGACTCGCAGGCGGTGGGGCCGCGGCACAGACTCGCGGCAGGAAGACAACACGAGATGGCCACAGTGACAACCTCGCGCCACGCGTTCCTCCACGGGCGATGGACCGCGGACGATTCCGCACGCCTCTACGGCCTGGCGGACTGGGGTAAGGGCTACTTCGGCGTCAACGACGCCGGGCACCTCACGGTGATGCCCACCAAGGACGCCGGGCGTCAGGCCGACCTCTACGAGATCGTCGAGGGGCTCGCCGGCCGCGGCATCCACGCGCCGGTCCTCCTGCGCTTCAACGACATCCTCGCCCACCGGCTCAAGGAGATCCGCAAGGCCTTCGACGACGCGATGGCCGACCAGGGGTACACCGGCGGCTACTCGTGCGTCTACCCGATCAAGGTCAACCAGCAGCGCCACGTCTGCGAGCAGATCGCCAACATGGCGCAGACGCTGGGCTTCGGCCTCGAGGCCGGCTCCAAGCCGGAGTTGCTCGCGGTTCTCGGACTCTCCGCCGCCGCCGGCGGCCCCGGCCAGAACGGGATGCCGATCGTCTGCAACGGCTTCAAGGACGACGAGTTCATCGAGACCGTCATCCTCGCGACCAAACTCGGGCGGAACATCATCCCGGTCGTCGAGCAGTTCCACGAACTGGAACTGATCGTCAAGCACGCCAAGGCGTACAACGTGCGGCCGAAGATCGGCCTGCGCGTGAAACTCTCCAGCCGCGGGGCCGGGCGGTGGGAGTCCTCCGGCGGGCTGCGGTCCAAGTTCGGCCTGCCGATGGCCCAGGTCATCGAGGCGGTGGACTACCTCCGCGCCGCGGGGATGCTCGACTGCCTGAACATGCTCCACTGCCACGTGGGGAGCCAGGTCTACGACATCCGTCAGGTCAAGAACGCGACCAACGAACTGGCCCACATCTACGCCGAACTCGTGCGCCTGGGCGCGGGGATGAACGCGATCGACGTCGGCGGCGGCATGGGCGTGGACTACGACGGCTCGCAGTCGGCGTGGGACTCGTCGATCAACTACACCGCCAACGAGTACGCCGCGGACATCGTCTACCGCATCAAGAGCGTCTGCGACGAGCACAAGATCCCGCACCCGCTGATCATCACCGAGAGCGGCCGCGCGATGGTCGCGTACTCCAGCGTGCTGGTGATCAACGTGCTGGGCTCGGCCCGCTTCGACCAGGTGCCGGACCTGCCGAAGATCGAGGAGGCGATCAAGGCCGAGCCGGAGGCCCCGCAGCCGGTCATCGACCTGCTCGACGCCTACAAGGGCCTGACCGACCGCAACCTCGTCGAGGTCTACCACGACTCGATGCAGGCCCGCGACGAGGCCATGAGCCTCTTCTCGCTCGGGTACATGAGCCTGCCGATGCGCGCCGCGGCGGAGAAACTCTTCTGGGGCCTGGGGCGCAAGATCCTCGAGCGGGCCAGCCGCCTGCCGGAGATGCCCGAGGAGTTCGAGAGCCTCCCCGAACTGCTCAGCGATATCTACTTCTGCAACTTCTCCCTCTTCCAGTCGATGCCCGACTCGTGGGCCATCGACCAACTCTTCCCGATCGTGCCGATCCACCGGCTCAACGAGGAGCCGACACGCCGGGGCATCCTGGCCGACATCACCTGCGACTCCGACGGCAAGATCGACCGTTTCGTGCACAAGCGCATCGACAAGCGGACGCTGGAACTGCACGAACTGCGGAAGGTCGAGGGCAACGGCCACGAGCCGTATTTCCTGGGCGTCTTCCTGCTGGGGGCGTACCAGGAGATCCTGGGCGACCTGCACAACCTCCTGGGCGACACCCACGCGGTGCACGTCAGCGTGGATGAGCGCGGCGAGTGGAGCATCGACGAGGTCGTCGAGGGCGACACCGTCGAGGAGGTCCTCAGTTACGTCCAGTTCGACCCCGAGGACCTCAAGAGCGCCATGCGCAAGGACGTTGAGGCCGCGATGAAGCAGGGGCGGCTGACCGTCAGCGAGGGCAAGAGCCTCATGAAGTTCTACGACGACGGCCTGGAGGGGTACACGTACCTCGAAGGGTGAGGCGGTCGCATGGGCTCTCGGAAGAAGCAGTTCCGCCAGCACCATCCGGCCGATCGTGACCGGGCGGGGCGGCTGCATCGCCAGCGACCGCATCACGGTTGACGGTTGCCGCGTCGGCGCCGGCCGCAGCACGCGCCAGAGGCCGCCCATCATCGCCGCGATGCGGCTCAGTGCTTACCCCCGAGCGGCCGCTCGATCACCCCGTCCCACCATCGCTTGCCTTTGAAGTCGCGCAGAGCCATCAGCGGGTCGCCTGTCAGCCGCACACGCCACGCCGGGTCCGCCGGGTCGGCGCCTTTGAGCCGTTCCAGGTCACCCTCGAGCCTCCACGACCCCCATGATGCCGGCGACGGTTTGAAGTGCGCCGAACACCACCACCGGCCGCTCGCGACCACCTCGTCATGGTACAGGACCTCGATGCGGTACCCCAGCGTGGTTCCCCGCAGTGGCTCGGGGACGTCGTCGTGGGCGCGCACCGAAAACCACCACCGCCGCTCCGCGGGGTTGACGCCCCAGCCGTAGAACGAGCGCACCGCGGCGTCCGCCTCGGGGCCGCGGACCGCCGGCCGCGCGTCCGCCGGGCTGGCCACGATCGTGATCGGCCGCGTGGTGCTCGTGCGCCACCTGCGCACCCACCCGTCACCGGTCGCATTGACCGAGAAGAGTTCGATGTCGTACGTGATCTTGCGGAGGCCCGCCGGGGGAACGCCAACTTCGTGGAACGTGCTGCGCAAGTTGCCCGACTTCAGTTCTCTCCCCTCGAACGGAAGTCGCAGAGTCAGCGCCGATGGATACTCGGCGACCGGCACGGCCCCCTCGAACCGCGGCGTGATCTTGAAGACGTATCCCAGCGGTCCGAACCCTCCGCTCTCCCACGGCACACGGACGACCATCGGGTGCCCCGCGGGCCAGGACTCAGGGGTCAGGAGCAGCCGCGGCAGGATCCACCGGTGCACCCAGAGCCGGTGGTGCAGATCCCACATCCACCCGCTCCCGTGGCGGCGGTCCAGGCGCTGCCACGCCCGGTGACGCAGGGGGATGGGCGTCTTGTCCCAGTGCGAGCGGAAGCCCTCGTGCGGCGTCGGGTCGTGATTCCACGTCGCGGCGATCAGGACCGTCGTGGGGGCAAATCCCCACTGCCACCCCTCGTCCCGCACGCGCGGCACGCACCACGCCGCGTACCCCGCGACCGCGGCGACGGCGCCCGCGACCGCCCATCGCCAGCGGCGACGCGAGCGGTGCAACTGGCGCACGTGCCGCACGCGCCGGCCGCATTCGGGGCAGACGGCCCCGCCATCGG
>CALAFV010000506.1 GCA_937891445.1 uncultured Phycisphaerales bacterium
CCAGATCGTCGGCGTCGTCACGCACTACTCCGGCGGCGGCTGCAGCAACAGCGGCACGCGCGTGGACCTGCAACCCTTCCGCGACGCGATCAACGAGATCTCCAACTGCGACGTCTCGCACACGCTCCAGGTCCGCGCGACGCGGCTGGACACCGCCGCGCCCGTCGCCGTGACGATCTCCATCAACCCGGCCGACAACTCCGGCAACTCCAGCGGGACGACGCCCTTGGACCGGTCCTACCTCGAGGGCGTGAACGTCACGCTCGCCGCGCCCTCCGAGGCCGCGGGCCTGTGCTTCCGACGCTGGGAGATCGACGGCGTTGACCAGGGCCCCTCGACCGTGCTGGCGATGACCGTGACGGCTCCGGCCACCGTGACCGCCCGCTACGCCGGGTGCTGCCTCGCCGATTGGGACGGCAGCGGCGCCGTCAACTCCACGGACATCTCCGCCTTCCTCACCGCCTGGCTGGACAGCCTCAACAACCAGGACCTCAACGCCGATTTCGACGGGTCCGGCGCGGTCAACTCCAGCGATATCAGCGCCTTCCTCACCCAGTGGCTCACGGATGTGTCCACCGGCTGTTGAGCAGGCGGCCGCCGGGCCCGGGGTGGTCCCAGGTGTCCCGTTTGACCCAGGATTTTCTTGCCGGCAGAAAGCCAACCCCCCTCGCAACACATTGGTCGAACCGTTACATTCGATACATGGTTGAACCGCACGCCG
Organism: uncultured Phycisphaerales bacterium; assembly: GCA_937891445.1. Taxonomy (GTDB): domain Bacteria; phylum Planctomycetota; class Phycisphaerae; order Phycisphaerales; family UBA1924; genus CALAFV01. The sequence goes on from CALAFV010000506.1 coordinate 722, forward strand.
CCCCCCCTCCCCCCTCCGCCGCGGCGGCGGTCTTTGTTCGGAAACGCCGATCCCAAGGAACTGCGCTCATGTCGATGCCGCGGAGTTTGATTGCCCCCGCCGTTTTCGGTCTGCTGGCCTGCGCTGGCCTCGCGGCCGGTGCTGGTGACGCTGCCGTCCCCGCCGTCGTGGACCCGAACCCCGGCGCGACGCCCATCGACCCCGAAGTTCTCTATCTTCGCACGGGCGAGATCCGCCTCCCCGAGATGGCCGGCGGCTTGGAGGCCTTGGCGACGCCCGCCCTGCGGGAGGGTGAGGCTCCCGTCTATTACGTGATTCAACTCCGCGGCCCGATGACCCCTGCCCGCCGCGAGGCCCTGACCGCGGCCGGGGTCACTCTCGGCGACTATCTGCCGGCCAACGCCTACATCGCCCGGTTCGACGGCGCCGACGCCGAGCGGCTGGCCGCCATCGACTTCGTTCGCTGGCACGGCGTGTACCAGCGGGCGTGGAAGATCGACCCCGAGGTCGGCCGCAAGAACTTCCAGACGCCCGAGCGTCAGGCGCTGGCCGCCGAGGACAAGACCGTCGTGGTCGTGACGCTGTTTGACGGCGTGCGGCCGCCGGCCGTTGCGAAGCGGATCGCCGCGCTGGAGGGGGCCGAGATCCACGGGATGGACGTTCTGGCCGGCAACGGGTACGTCACGGCGACCGTCCGCCTCGCGGACGTGCCGGCGATCGCCGCGATGAGCGAGGTCCAGTTCATCGAGGAGGGCCCCGAGGTCACGGAGCGGTCGAACTCCAACAACCGCTGGGTCGTGCAGACGAACCTGCCCGGCGTGACGCCCTTCTACGAGGCGGGGATCCACGGCGAGGGGCAGATCGTCGGCATCCTCGACAGCCGCATCCGCCCGGATCACTGCTCGTTCAGCGATACGGTCCCCGTCGGCCCGGATCACCGGAAACTGCTGGCGCTCAACGCCGGGTCCGGCACGGCCGGCTCGCACGGCACGCACGTCGCCGGCACGGTCGCGGGGGATTCGGGGACGGACAACGACCTGCGCGGCGTGGCGTACCTGGCCAGGATCGTGCACGACGTCTACCCCAGCCCGCTCAACGGCCCGCAGACCTTCGATCGCCTCACGACGCACCACAACCAGGGCGCCCGTGTTCACACGAACTCGTGGGGCAACGACGCCACGACGGCGTACGACGCCCTCTGCCGCGCGTTCGATGAGTTCCTGTGGCTCAATGAGGACTCGATGGTGACCCTCGCCGTCACCAACCAGTCCTCGCTGAAGAACCCCGAGAACGCCAAGAACCTGCTGGCCTGCGGCGCCACCGACCCCGTGCCCAACCAGGCGTCGCACTGCTACGGCGGCACGGGCCCGACGACGGACCTTCGCCGCAAGCCCGAGATCTACGCCCCCGGGTGCAGCACGGTCTCCGCGAGCAGTTCCACCACCTGCGGCACGAGCACCTCCAGCGGCACGTCCATGGCGACCCCGGCCGTCGCCGGCGCCGCGCTGCTCGCCCGCCAGTACTTCACCGACGGCTTCTACCCCGGTGGGGTCCTCAACCCGTCGGACGGCTTTGTCCCCAGCGGGGCGCTGGTCAAGGCGGCGCTGCTCAACTCGACGGTGGACATGACCGGCGTCCCCGGCTTCCCGAGCAACCAGGAGGGGTGGGGCCGCGTTCTGCTCGACAACACGTTCTACTTCGCCAACGGCTCGGATTCGCGGCGCATGGTCGTCTTCGACGTGCGCAACGCCGAGGGGCTCTCCACCGGCGGCGTGGCCGAGCACACCATCAACGTTCTCTCTTCGTCCGAGCCGCTCAGCATCACGCTGACCTGGACCGAACCCCCCGCGGCCGCGGGCGCCTCGGTGGCCACCGTCAACAACCTCGACCTCGTCGTGACGGCCCCCGACGGCACGATGTACCTCGGCAACGTTTTCGCGGGCGGCGAGTCCACCACGGGCGGCTCCCCCGACGCCCGCAACAACGTCGAGCAGGTCCGCATCAGCGCGCCGATCCCCGGGTCATGGACGGTCAGCATCACCGGCACGGCCGTGAACGAGTCCACGCAGGGGTACGCGCTGGTCGCCAGCGGCGATGTCCAGACCGGCCCCGCCAGCCTCTCCATCGCCGTCGCCGCTCCGCGGCCCAGCCTGGTCGAGCCCGGTCAGAGCGTGGACATCAGCGTCAACATCAACCCCGGCGGCGACGAGGTCGTCCCCGGCTCCGCCGTCCTCTCGTACCGCTTCAGCAGCGACGGCCCGTTCACCACGATTCCGCTGACGCACGTCTCCGAGAACACGTACACGGCGACGATCCCCGCCGCGCGCTGCGGCGATACGCCGCAGTACTTCGCGTCGGTCGAGGGCGTCAACGGCGGCGTGCGCACGTCGCCGCTCAACGCTCCGACCAATGTGTTCAGTTACGCCATCGGCACCACGACCGTCGTCACGCTCGTGGATGAGTCGTTCGACACCCTCCCCGCCGGCTGGACCACCACCGGCCTCTGGCACATCCAGTCGGCCTGCGCCGTCACGCCCACCTGCGGCGGGACGTCGTGGATCGCCTACAACTCCGACGGCACCTGCAACTACAACACCGGCGCGACCAACTCGGGCGACCTGATTACCGCGCCCATCACCATCCCCGAGATTCCCGCGGACGGCACCGTCACCCTCTCGTACTGCTACACCCTCCAGACCGAGAACGCCACCAACTGGGACCTCTCCCGCATCTACATCGGTGAGACGATCGTCGATGACCCGCCCGAGTCTCCCAATGCGTGGACGACCCGCGAGGTGGACCTCAGGTCCTTCGCCGGTCAGACCGTGACGCTGCGGTTCAACTTCGATACGAGGGACTCAACGGCCAACAACTTCCGCGGGTGGCAGGTGGACAACGTCCGCATCATCGCCACCACCATGACGTGCTCGGCCTCCTGCGCGGCCGACTTCAACGGCGACAACGTGGTGAACTCCACCGACGTCTCCGCGTTCCTCGCGCAGTGGCTTGTGGATGTCTCCCAGGGCGTCGGCGTCACGGACATCAACCGCGACGGCGTGGTCAACAGCGCCGACATCTCGGCCTTCCTGACGGTGTGGCTCGCCGGCGTGAATGGCGAGTGCTGACCCGGGCGGGTCAGCCAGGAAGGGCGTCGTTTGGGTCGTTTGTGCCGGGAAACGGGCGCATGCGGCCTGTCCTGATCGACCAAGCGGCGGGCGCCGATAGGTTGCCGGTCCCGTCGCAGGCTGTAGAGTAGTAGATTGGGATCCGTTCGAGCCGCGGGTCGGTCTCTGCGCGATCCCAGCATGGAGGTGCATCGATGAAGAACGTTCCCGGCGCGGTCCGGCCCCGTTGCGGGCGGCCGCTGGTGATGACTGTCTCCACGCTCGCCGCCCTCGCTGCCCTCGCTCCCGCCGCTTCGGCGCAGACGGAACTGACCACCCAGCGGGTCGCCTTCGGCCTCGCCCGCCCGGTCTTCGTCGCCGCTCCGCCCGGCGATCTGAACCGCATCTTCATCGTCGAGCAGCGGGCCGGGAACCAGGGGCGCATCCGCGTGATGGACCTGCGCACCGGTGTGCTTCAGACGACGCCCTACCTCAGCGTGACGGTCAGCACGGGCGACGAGCAGGGCCTCCTCGGCATCGCCTTCCACCCCGAGTTCGCCACCAACGGCTACTTCTGGGTGAACTACACCGCCGCCAACGGCACCACGGTGATCCAGCGCTTCCGCGCGGCCGGCGATCCGATGACCTCGACCGCCGCCGAGCCCAACGGCCAGATCGTGCTCACGGTCTCCCAGCCCTTCGCGAACCACAATGCTGGGTGGCTCGCCTTCGGCCCCGACGGCTACCTGTACATCCCCCTGGGCGACGGCGGCAACGGCGGCGACCCCGGCAACCGGGCACAGAACATCAACGAACTGCTGGGCAAGATCCTCCGCATCGACGTGGACGGCCCCGACAACATCCCCGGCAACGACGATGACGACGGCTTCCCGGCCGATCCCAACCGCCACTACACCATCCCGCCGGACAACCCGTTCGTCGGCGTCGCCGGCGCCGACGAGATCTGGGCCGTCGGCGTGCGGAACCCGTGGCGCTGCGACTTCGATCCCGCCACCGGCGACCTCTACATCGCCGACGTCGGCCAGGACGCACGCGAAGAGATCAACTTCCAGCCCGCGCACATCCCCGGCACCTTGCCCGGCCAGCCCGGCTACCAGGGCGGGCGCAACTATGGGTGGCGCTGCTACGAGGGGAACATCGCCTTCAACACCACCGGCTGCCAGCCGCAGAGCGCGTATGTCAGCCCGATCCTCGTCTACGCCAACAGCCCCCAGACGCCTTTCCCGCCGACCAACTTCGCCGGCTGCTCCATCACCGGCGGCATCGTCTACCGCGGCTGCGGCATCCCCGAACTCCACGGCACCTATTTCTTCGCCGACTACTGCAACAACCGCATCGCCAGTTTCCGCACCAACGGCGTCACCATCAGCGAGTACACCGATCGCACCGCGGAACTCGCCCCCGGCGGCGGCCTGAGCATCACCGGCATCGCCGGCTTCGGGCGCGACGGCTACGGCGAGATGTACATCTGCGACCTCTTCGGCGGCGAGGTCTTCCGTCTCGTCGGCGCCTCCCCGTACTACGACCTTAACGGCGACAACGCCCCCGACACCTGCGTCTGCCCGGCCGACTGGGACGGCAACGGCGCCGTGACGTCCAGCGACATCTCCGCCTACCTCAGCAGTTGGCTCACCGCTATCGAGAACGGCACCATCGCGGCCGATTACAACCGCGACGGTGTCACCAACTCCACCGACATCTCCGCGTTCCTCACGTCCTGGCTCTCCGCCCTCAGCGGCGGGTGCTGATCGCTCGTTTGTCCCCCTGACCGGGTACGCGGATCCGGCCGGAAGGCCGGCTCGCCGCCCCCGCGGCGAGCCGCAC
>CALAFV010000507.1 GCA_937891445.1 uncultured Phycisphaerales bacterium
CCGCCCGGCAAGTCCGGCGCGCCGTGGTACGAAGGGTGCGAGGGGTGCTCGTTCCTGGCGGACAACCTGCCGCGGCACCTGGAGCATCTGCACGCACGCGACACGAGCCTGGTCCTCATCTCCCGGGCGCCGCTGGTGAAGATCGAGCCCTTCTACCGGCGCATGGGCTGGACTCTGCCGTGGTACTCCTCCTTCGGGTCCGACTTCAACTACGACTTCCATGTAACGCTCGACCCGGAGCGCGGGAGCACGGAGTGGAACTACCGCAGCAGCGAGCAACTGGCCGAGGGCGGCAAGATCCCGTCCACCAGCGGCGAGTTGCCCGGGCTGAGCGTCTTCCTGCGGATCGGGGATGATGTGTTCCACACGTACTCGACCTTCGGGAGGGGGCTGGAGGCCGCGCTGACGACCTACCGCCTGCTCGATCTGACGCCCTTTGGGCGGCAGGAGGAGTGGGAAGACTCGCCCCCCGGGTGGCCCAAGACGCCGGCGCACGAGTGGCTGCGCCATCACGACCGGTACGCGGAGCAACCGAAGTCGGGCTCGTGCTGCTGCTCAGAAAGGGCGTGCCACTGATGCGTCGGGCGGAGTTCACTTCTCCGCCAGCGCGAGCAGACGGCTCGCCATCTCCGGTCCCTTTCCCTCATCCTCGTGCTTGAAGAAAATGAAGGCGTCCCTCCAGTTCTGGCCGCGGACGCGGTCGAGCCAGCCGCGGAGGTCGGCGTCGGTGTACTCGGGCATGCGCAGCCGCAGGTATCCCCAGTCGGCGGTGGAGACGAAGGGGACCTCCACGCCGTCCTCCGCTTCGGCGATGCAGAGCGAGGCCCCGTGCCGGCGGAGCAGGTCCAGCACATCGTCGTCGAACCAGGACTGGTGGCGGAACTCGATCGCGGCTCGCGTGGCGGGCGGCAGGAGGGCCAGGAAGTCGGCCAGGCGGGGCAGGTCTTTCTTCAGGTTCGGCGGGAGTTGGAAGAGGAGCGGGCCGAGGCGCTGGCCGAGGGCGGCGGAGACCTTGAGGAGGTACGCGACGTCGTCGCCGGCCTCCTTCAGCCGCCGGATGTGGGTGATGCGCCGCGAGGCCTTGAGGACGAAGCGGAACTCCGGCGGCACTTCGGTCGCCCATCCCTCGAGCACGGAGACGGAGGGCATGCGGTAGAAGGTGTTGTTGATCTCCACGCTGCGGAACCGCTGGGCGTAGTACGCGAGCATGCGGTCGGCGGCGATGTCCTTCGGGTAGAACGACCCTTTCCATTCCTTGTAGGAGTAGCCGCTGGTGCCGACGTACAGGTTCATGAACTCGCTCACGTGTGGGGGACGACCGGGAGTGCGGGACAGGATTGTGACGTCACGAGTGTACACGATCCGATCCGCCGCGCTCTCGCACGTCGCGAAGGAGCATTGAGATGACCTCAACCGAACAACGTTTTCCCGCAACGGACGGCGAGGTGGCGAGTATCCTCGCGTCACCGCACGATCCGCGGCGCGAGATCATGGTGTCGCGGACGATCAACGCACCGCCGGACATCGTCTTCGAGGTGTGGACCGACCCGGCCCATATCAGCGAGTGGTGGGGGCCGCGAGGCTTCTCGACAACAACGCACGAGTGGGACCTGCGCCCGGGCGGGGTGTGGCGGTTCACCATGCACGGGCCGGACGGGACCGACTATCCCAACCGGATCGTCTTCGTCGAGGTCGATCGGCCGCGGCGGCTGGTGTACCGGCACACGGGCGTCGAGGAGACGCAGACGCAGGACGTGCGGTTTCTCGCGGCCGTGACGTTCGCGGATCTTGGCGGGCGAACGGAGGTCACGTTGCGCATGATCTTCGAGACGCCCGGAGAACTGAACGCGGTCGCCCGGTTCGGCGCTGTGGAGGGGGCGCACGATACGCTGGCGCGTTTCGGCGAGGCGGTTGCGAGGCTGACGCCGGGCGCCGGGCGGTGATGCGGTCAGATCAGATCGATCCATTGGCGCAGGACCTTGCGCAGCGCCGGCGCCTTGGCGTCGAAGTCCGCGGCGTCGCGGATCGTGACCATGCAGCGGTCCGCCGCGAGTCGCTCGAGGATCCCCGACGGGTCCTCGACCTGGTCGGCGGGCTTCGCGCCCGCCTTGGGCTTCGCGCCGGCGTGGAGGATGAGGCGCAGGGCGTCCTTGCGGTGGATGTTCATCGTTGCGAAGAAGTCGGATGTGCGGAAACTCGGCGCGTTCCACTTGATCCCCTCGCGGATGCGGGGGCTGACGCCGAGAATGAGTTCGCGCAGCCGGAGAAGTTCCTGCCGGCGAGGGTGATCGAGCGAGGCGAAGAACGCGGCGACGCCCGGCTCCATCGAGGCGGACGCATCGGAGTCGGCTGGCGCCGAGGGCTTGGGTGCGGTGGAGGGGCGCCGCTTCGGACGTGGGCTTGTGGTCATCGGTGCTCCTGTTGGCGTGCTCGGCGCGGGGGATGCGGCTCGCATCGATCAGTGTGGGGTCGCCGCGAGGATGGTGTCGAGGTTGTCGTAGCCGGCGGCAACGCCGCGCGACATGCCGGAGGCGATCGTTGCGTCGCGGGCTTCCTTGGTGGGGTAGAGCACGGTGAGCGTGAGGTGCGTCTTGCCGTCGCGCTGGGTGAGTTCGAGCGTGCAGAGTTGCTCGCCCGCCTGGGGGCCGCAGCCGAACTCGAAGGTCTCCGTGCGGACGATGCGGCCGCCGCCGCCGTCGGGCCTCGGGGGGACGACCTCGCGGTAGACGCCGCGCATGCTCATCGCCGGGCCGTCGGGACCGCTCCAGAGCCAGTGGAACGATCCGCCGGGGCGGATGTCTTCGGTGCACTCGGTCAGCGACCACCCCGGGGGGGAGAAGAGCCACTTGCGGATCAGGTCGGGCTTGGTCATGGCGTCCCAGACAAGATGCCGCGGGGCGTCGAAGGTGCGGGTGATGACGATCTCGCGGTCGGTCGGGGTGGTGACGCTGAACGAGTTGCTGGCCATGTCGGCCTCCTCTGTGTGTGCGGTCAGTTGCGCCTCAGGGCGGGGTGGGCCAGGGCGTGGAGCACTCGGTCGAACTGATGGACCGATCTACAACCAACTGGTTCAACATATCGCGCGGGGGATGGGAAGTCAAACCAGTTGGTTTAGGATGTGGGAGGCACCAGGCATCAGGCACT
>CALAFV010000508.1 GCA_937891445.1 uncultured Phycisphaerales bacterium
CGGGCTCTCGGGGCCGGCGGGCTGCGCGGGTGCCACGCCCGCGGCGGGGAGCGCGAAGAGCACGGCGGCGGGCAGGCGAACGTTCATCCCCTTCTCCTGAGCGGGCGGGCGCGGACGCGATGACCCGCGCCGGGCCGGGCCCGCGGACGATACGCGATCAGGGGCGCATTCGCCACGCGTAGATGATCCACTCCAGGCAGGCCAGGAGCAGGCCCGCGAGGACGAACCAGTGCCAGATCTCGCGCGGGCCGCGCCCATCATCTGCGCCGGGGGCGCCGGTGACGCCTGCGCCGACGATGTCGAGGGAGGTCGCCGTCGCGAGGAGGCTCTCGTGCGGGTCGGCGAGGTTGACGGCGATCGCGGCGTCGGCGGGGAGGACGCCGGTGAGCGTGTAGAGGCCGGCGCGCTCGAGGACGCCGATGGGGACGACGCCCGCGTCGGCGCGGTCCACGTCGGCCAGGTCGATGGTGAAGGCGATCGGTCCGGAGACGCCGATCGAGTTCGCCCCGCGCTGCACGCGGACGGTGACCGGCTCGTCGGTGCGGTACGAGCGGCCAGCGTCGCCCTCGGCGCGGAGCGTGAGGAAGTCCATTGCGTTGGCCATGAGGACGGGGAAGGCGACATCCGGCCCGAGGGTGCTGCGGGCGAGTTCGAAACCGACGATGACGCGGCGGATGGAGCCCTGCTCGATCAGGCCGATGAGCGTGCCGTGCGGACCCTCGGCGAGTGAGGCCGCGGCGGTGACCTGGCCGGCGGCGTCGGGGGCGCCAGGCGACGTATCGCCTGAGGGCGGGAGGGTGACGACCATCGGCGGTTGCACGACGATCGGGTCGAGCGGGACGTGCCGCAGGAGCGGGTGGCCGCGGCGCCAGGCGAGGAAACGGCCGATCGGAGCGTCGTCGTCGCTCTGGGCACCCGGTTCCGTGGCCGAGACGGGCGTGACGTTCAGACCGGGGATCGGGAGGCCGGACCCGAAACTGAGCGTGGCGATCGGGGGGAGTGTCCGCGGCGTCACGCGGTCGAAGATGATCAGGTCGTACGCGGCGACGCCCTCGCCGCCGATGCTGGTGCGCTCGGCGTAGGCGGCCTCGTCGATGACCAGGAGCCGGCGCAGGTCCATTTCCTCGAGAACGGCGAGGAGGAAGCGGTCGGCCCTCGCGCCGGGGGCGACGACGAGGACGGCGGGGCGGACCGGTGAGGAGAGGACCACGCCTGCCGCGTCGTCCGCCGCGAGCAGATCGCGAGCGCCCGCTCCGGCGAGGGAGACGACGGCGACGCCGCCTTCGCGGCGAGAGAGTTCGAACGTCGCGGCGGCCTGGCCGGGGCGCGGACGGCCGGCCTCGTCCCACGTGAGCGCGGGGACGGTGATGGTCTTGGCGGTGACGGGCTCATCGCCGATGCGGAGTTGGAGCGTTGTTTCCGCCGTGGTCGGGGCGGCGTTCTGCACGCGGACGAAGAGGCGAACGAGGGCGGGGTCGTTGAGATCGCGCCGGGCGTTGATGGCGACGATGCCGAGGTTCGCCGCGCCGCCAGCGCGGCGTGCGGGCGCATCGTCGGCGGCGGGGGAGGAGGGGGGCGGGGGGCCGACGGGGATGAGCGAGATGTCCACGCCCGCGATTCCCGGCGCGGTGAACGGCCCGCCGGAGGCGGGGGGGCGGAAGGCGCCGTCGCTGAAGATGTAAGCGGTGGTGCGCTGGGCGGGAGCGGCCTCGGCGGTGGCGCTGAGCGTGCCCAGGAGGCGCAGGGCCTGCTCGAGGTCGCCGGGCTGGCCGCTGATGCCGATGGAGCGGACGGCGTCGCGGAGCGCGCCGGGGCTGTCGGTGAAGCCGGTGATGGCGCGGGCGTCGGCGGCCAGCGCGACGACCATCGCACGCGGGCGGCGGCCGCCCTCGCCGACGCCGGCGCGGCTCATGCGGTCGATCATCTCCTCGGCGAGGCGCTTGGCTTCTTCGAGCCGCGTGGAGCCGTCGGGCTGGCCGGTGCGCGGGTTGCGGCCGTCGGCGGCGGCCATGGAGGCGGAGCGGTCGATGATGAAGACGATGCGCGAGCCTTCCGGGCCGCCGCCCTCGATCGCGGGGCGGGCCAGGGCGGCGATGAACGCGGCGAGGGCGAGGAGTTGGAGGAGGAAGAGGGCGGTGGGGCGGAGCCAGCGCAGCGGGGTGTTGACCTGGAGGTCGTGCGTGGCCTTGGACCACAGGAGCGTGGAACTGACGCGCACGGGGCGGCGGCGGAGTTTGAGCAGGTAGAAGAAGATGAGGGCCGGGACGGCGATCGCCGCGGCGATGATCCCGGCCATCGGCGCGAGGAAGGTCACCGGCCCCACCCCTTCGGCGCGGGGGGCGCGATGGCCGGCGAGGCGCCGGCGGCGGGCGCTTCACGCGGAGCGGCCGGCGGCCGGAACCCCTTGGCGACGATGTAGATCTCGCGCGAGACGTCGCGGCTGGCGTCGGGCTTGAAGCCTTTGGCCTCGTTGAAGAGCGCCGCGGTCTCGCGGAGCAGGTCGGCGTACGCCTCGCCCTCGAAGACCTTCATGGCGAGGTTCCCGCCGGGGCGGAGGAGGGCGGGGAGCAGCGCCAGGACGCGCCGGCAGAGGTCCACGGAGCGGAAGTGGTCCGCGGAGCCGCCGCCGCCGCCGCTGGTGCTGGGGGCCATATCGCTGAGGACGGTGTCGTAGAGGCGGGGCGGGCCGGGGTGGCCCGGATCGGCGGCCAGTGCGAGGAGGTCCTCGGCGGGGGTTGTGAAGACATCCCCGACGGCGGTGCGCACGTTGGGCGGGAGGGTGGCCGTGACGGGCTGGAGGTCGAGGCCGGCGACGGCGCCGGTGGGGCCGACGATCTCCGCGGCGACCTGGAGCCACGAGCCGGGAGCGCAGCCGAGGTCCAGAACGCGGCCGCCGCGGGGGAGGATGCGTTTTCGCTCGTCGATCTGGCGGAGTTTGTAGGCGGAGCGCGCGGCGTACCCCTCGGCCTTGGCCTTGCGGAAGTAGGCGTCGTGGAGTTCGCGGCGGCGGGCCATCGGCACGGATGCTACGCGCCGGCGGGGGGGGCCCCGCGCCGCGGCCCCGGCACGCGGGCTGCCTGTGGGGCCGGGGCGCTTGGTGTACCATGGGGCCGAGGAGGTCCCGCGTGCCGACGATCCGCATCACCACCGACATCCCGCCCGCTTCTCCCACACCCGCGCGGCCGCGCCGGTACATCCGCGAACTGGCGCCCTCGGAGCGGATCAGCGGGACCTTCTCGATCGCCAACGCGCAACTGGGGCGCACGAAGCAGGACAAGCCGTTCCTCAAGTGCCTGATCGGGGACCGGACGGGGCAACTGCCGGCGCGGATGTGGTCGATCGAGCCGTCGCACTTCCGGCGGCTGCCGACGGACGGGTTCGTGTACATCGAGGCGGAGACGCAGCCGTACCAGGGGGAACTGCAACTGATCATCCAGAGCATCGACCCGGTGGAGCCGACGGTCGATCAGTTGCGGGAACTGCTGCCGTGCTCGGCGCGTGACCCGGAGGAGATGTTCGCGGAGGTGCGGGCGCTGCTGGACACGCTCCAGCACCCGGCGGCGCGGGCCCTGGCCAAGGCGTACCTCGATGACACCATCCTGATGGACGCGTTCAAGCGGTGCCCGGCGGCCAAGAGCATGCATCACGCGTACATCGGCGGGCTGCTGGAGCACACGCTGAGCCTGCTGAACCTGGCGGACCGGGTGTGCCCGCTGTATCCGAAGATCAACCGGGACGTGGTGATGCTGGGGGTGTTCCTGCACGATCTGGGCAAGACGCGGGAACTGGTCTACGACCGAACGTTCTCCTACAGCGACCGCGGGGAACTGGTCGGGCACGTCGTGGACGGGGCGATCATGCTCCACGACAAGGCGCAGACGGTGATGCGGACGCAGGGCGTGCGGCTGCCGCAGAACTTCGTGATGGTGCTCCAGCACATCATCCTGTCGCACCACTCGCTGCCGGAGTACGGGGCGGCGAAGATCCCGGCGAGCCCGGAGGCGATCCTGGTGGCGCTGCTGGACAACCTGGACGCCAAGACGTTCATCGCGCTCAACGCCGCGCGGCCGGACCTTGCGGCGGGGGCGGAGGGGGAACTGGGTGGGAACTTCACGGAGCGGCAGTGGGCGCTGGACACGAAACTCTTCCGGCCTGACCCGCTGGCGTGATGGGCGTCGCCGCGCCCGACGAGTCCCGCGGCGACCTGGTCTGCCCGTTCGGGCACTGGCCACCCCTCGGCTTTCGCCGGGCGCGAGCCCGCGGCGGCCGGGAAGCGCCCGCTCGGTGAGCGCTAGCATAAAGCATGTCCGAGGAAACCACGATCCAGGTGAACTTCGGCCGGCCGATGCCGATCTTCCCCTTGAACACAGTGGCGCTGCTGCCGCACGGGCTGATGCCGCTGCACATCTTTGAGGAACGTTACCGCCGCATGGTGAGCGACGCCCTCGACGGCTCGGGGCAGATCGCGATGGCGGTCTTCGAGGGGGATCGGTGGCTGAAGGAGTACCACGGGCGTCCGCCGGTGAAGCCGGCGGTCTGCATCGGGCAGATCATCCAGCACCGCAAGTTGCCCGACGGGCGGTACGACATCCTGCTCCAGGGGATCTGCCGCGCGAGGATCATCGAGGAACTGCCGGCCGACGGGGAGCGCCTGTACCGCCGGGCGATGCTCGAGCCGGTGGGGCTGCCGGTGGGGAGCGACGATGAGACGGAACTGGAGCCGTACCGGGAGCGACTGGTGTCGCTGCTCTCCACGCCGCCGCTGACGGACCTGCGCGAGGGGCCGAAGGTGGTTGACTACCTCTCCGACGAGCGCGTGCCGACCAACGCGGTGCTCGAACTGATCGCGCTGTCGTTCCTGAGCGACCCCGAGTTCCGGTACCGGATGCTGGAGGAGGGGGAGGCGGTGCGCCGGGCCGATCTGGTCGAGCACGAACTTAAGACGCTGGGGCACCTGCTGGAGGCGGCGGCGCCGCAGCGGCTGGTGGAGTGGCCCAAGGGCGTGAGTTGGAACTGACCCGTTCTCGGACGGGGGGCACGCCGGGGGAATACGGGGACTGCGGGCCACGTTGGGAGGGAAGGAGTTGGGGGCGACGTGGCGGCCGCGGCCGTCGGGAGCGTGGCGCATGCAGGCATCGCGGTGTGTTTCGATTCGTCGTGGGGGGGCCCTGCTGGC
>CALAFV010000509.1 GCA_937891445.1 uncultured Phycisphaerales bacterium
AACCGAAAGATGCGCAGCCGCAACTCGCTCCCTCTTCCCCCGTCCGGTCCCGCAGCCCGGTACACATGTATGACGCCCTGGCGGATCGGCTCCGCGGGCATCGCGGCCGGCGCCACCTCGAAATACACCGCCCCGGGAAGCCCCTCCACCCCTACGGGCGCGGCGTTCCACAGCAGCCCCATATCCCCCCCCTCCCCCTCCAGAGCCGGCGTCGCGAACGACCCCGCAAGCAGAGCAAGGACCTGCTGAGCCTCCTCATCGGGAACCGCCGCGGCAGCGGCCGGGCGGCCGGGTGCGTCGGCGGCGGGGGCCTGCGCGGCCGCAAACGGGCCGAGCGTAAAGAGCGTCAGGGCGGCCAGGGGCCATATGGGGTGCATACGGCCGATTGTAGAGGACGGGGCGGGGGCACCGATCGGGTGCCATAAGCCCCACCCGGCCCCGTTGTTCCCCGAGGGGCGGGCTCACGTCCAGAACGCGGGGGGGGCCGACAAGCGTCATGTACGCAAGAGGGCGAGCGGCACGCAGGAGCGGGACGGCCCATCGGACAGCAGGAGGCTCATGGCGCGACAGGGCAAGATCAGGCCGGGGCAGAGCGACACGGACGAAGAAGTCCCGGGCCTCGCGGAGGATTCCGAGCCGCGCAAGCCCGGCGACGACCTCGCGGAGACGGCCGTCGAGGTGGAGATCCCGCCGGAGACGACCCCGGACGGGACCATCCCGATCGCGCACGACGTCTGGAGCCGGCAGTTCGGCGGCCAGGCCGACCCGGAGGCAGGCATCTTCCGCGTCGCCGACAAGCGATTCAGCATCCGGCACATCGCGGGCTCGCCGCTGGGGCTGCTGATCTCGTCGCTGCTGTGGTTCCTGGCGGGCTCGACGCTGCTGATCCTGGCCGTGATCCTGCAGGACGATTACTACGTCTACCCCGCGCCCGTGCTCGTGCCCTTCGCCTGGTTCATGTGCTGGCGCACGTGGCGGCGGTGGAAAGGCCGCGCGATGTTTGCCGACCGGCTCGTGGAGACGCTCGACGGGCCGCAACTGCCGGACGGCCCGGTCACGCCGTAAGCACACACAAACGTGCGGCACGTCAGCGGCCGGCGATGGCCTCGTTGCCCGCGGCCGCCCGGGCCAGGAGGACCTCCTCGCCCTCGTTGATCTGCCGGCGCGAGCCGTCCGTGTAGAGCAGCAGCAGGCCGGGACCGACAGAGGCGAGCGACACGTCCGCGTGCGACCCATCGGGACGCGTCCACTGCGTGACGGCGATGTGGCACACGCCGCCGATCTCCGTCGGCCGCGTCTGTGCGGCGACGAGCCGGTTGCGCCACCCCTCGGGAAACTTCACGGTGGCCAGCCGGCGCTCCCCGGCCCAGAACTCGACCCCGGTGTCCCCCGTGAGGCTGTGGACGCGGATGGCGTTGACGCCGGCCGCGCCGGGCCTGTGCCCGGTGTAGAGCCTCGCGTCGAGGACCGCCGGGTGGGACTCGTCCACCGCGATCCGTTCCGATGCACATCCCGCCGCCGACGCCAGAAGTAAAGCCGCCGCGACCAACCGGATCATCCGCCGTCCTCCGTGCCGAGCCCGCACAGAAACAGGGGGCCGGACGAGTCCGGCCCCCTGCGGGTAGTGAAACGGATCGTCGCCGGCGCGTCAAGCCATTTCGGGGTACAACTTCTGCACCACGCCGACCAGGTCCTTCACGTGGCTGATGGACTCGTTCATGAACTTCTGCTCGGTCTCGTCCATCTTGAACGTGATGATCCGCTCGACGCCCTTGGCGCCCAGCACGCACGGCACGCCGACGAAGTACCCCTTGCCCTTGGCGCCGGGAGCCACGCCGAACTCGTCCTCGCAGTACGCCGCGCACGCGATGACGCGCTTCTTGTCGCGGATGATCGCCTCGACCATCTCGATGGTTCCGGCGCTGGGGGCGTACCACGCGCTGGTGCCCATGAGTTTGACGACCTCGCCCCCGCCGACCTTCGCCCGCTCGACGCACGCCTGGATCTTCTCCTCCGGCAACAACTCGGAGACGGGGATCCCGTTGACGCTCGTGCGCTTCGGCAGCGGCACCATGTCGTCGCCGTGCCCGCCCAGCAGCAGCGCCTGAACGTCCTCGACGCTCACGCCCAGTTCCCACGCCAGGAAGGTCTTGTACCGCGCGACGTCCAGCGCCCCGGCCTGCCCCATCACGCGGTGCGCCGGGAAGCCGGTCGCCTTCCACGCCACGTACACCATCGCGTCCAGCGGGTTGGACACCACGATCACGATCGCGTTGGGCGAGTACTTCTTGACGTTCTCCGCCACGCTCTTGACGATCCCCGCGTTGACCTGCACCAGATCGTCGCGGCTCATGCCGGGCTTGCGCGGCAGACCCGCGGTGATGATCACCACGTCCGAGTCCGCCGTGTCGGCGTAATCGAACGTGCCGACGATGTTCGCGTCGAAGTTCTCCACCGGGCCGCAGCAGGCCAGGTCCAGCGCCTTGCCCTTGGGCATGTGCAACTCGGGCTTGTCCTTGTTCGGGATGTCCACCAGGACGACGTCGCCGAGTTCCTTGAAAGCCAGCGAGCGGGCGCACTCGCCGCCGATGTTGCCGGCACCGATGACGCTGATCTTGGGACGACGCAGGGCCATTGTCGGGTTCCTTTCGCTGCTTCGAGAGGGTCCTTGGAGGGGCGGCAAGTGTAGGCGCGGGCGCCGCCAACACCGCTCATCCGCGGCGCGGCCGCCGCGGCCCGCCGCGCTCAATCCCCGTGCTGGCTCGCAGGGATTGAAGCCGTGGCCCGCTCCACCCAGTCCGCGATCTGGTCCGCGTACGCCGGCAGCCGCCAGATCAGCAGTTCGTGGCCGATGTTGAACGTCCATCGCTCCGGACGCGCCAGACGCTCATAGAGCAGGTCGCCCGTCGCCGCAGGGACGATCGTGTCGCCGGTGGCGTGCAACTGCAACACCGGCACGCCGCGCAGCGCCGCCGCGGTGTGATACGGGTCCAGCGCGCTGGCCTCGAGGTACCCGCGGCTGAGCCGCTCGAGTTCGTCGGCCTTCAGCGGCAGCCGCGCCCACAGCAGGTAGTGGAAGCCCGAAAAAAGCGTGCTGGTGTGCACAATCCTCCCCAGATCGGCGCCGCCCCCGACGAGCACCGCCGCTCGGACGCGTCCGCCGAGCCTCGCGGCGACCGCCGGGGCGCCGATCGCGCCGGCGCTGCACCCCATCACCACGACACGGTCCTGGGGGATGTCCGGCCGCCGCTCCGCGAGGTCCTCCAGCACCGCCTCGACGCCGTACGCCCACTCCGCCAGCCGGTCGTCCATCCGGCGCGCCAGCCGCGCGCCGAACGCCTCCGGCGTGTCGCCGGGAGGCCGCGGCTCGCCGAACATCAGCAGCGTACCCATCGGCATGGCCGAGCCGAGAACCGCCCAGCCCCGCGCGAGCAACGCCCGGATCACGCGCCTCTCGTACGTCCAGTCGCCGATGCTGGGCAGGAACACCACCAGCCCGCGCGGCGGGCCCTCGCGCGGCTCGTACAGCCACAGCGTGGCCGGCGAAATCGGCTCGGCGGGCACCATCGCGGCCGGATCACGGGCCGGGTCGTAGATCCCAACCGGGAACATCGGCGTCGCGCTCGAGTAGAACAGGTACCCGGACGCCGGATACGAACCCAACGCCGAGTCCGAATCCACGGGCCTCTCGTGCGTCACCCGCACCAGCACGCCCTGCCCGCGCTGGACAACCTCCGTGAACCGGAAGGTCACTGTGCTGAAATAGAACTCCCATCGGCGCCCGGCCCCCGACGCAGCCGCGTACCAGACGTCGCGCGGCTCCTCCCGGACCGCCACGCTCTCGTGCGACCAGCCGGGCCGGCGCGCCGGCCACGCGATCGCCGGCGCCGGCTCCGCCGCGGCGGCAA
>CALAFV010000510.1 GCA_937891445.1 uncultured Phycisphaerales bacterium
GCGGAGCCCGAGCACATCGACGAGATCATGAAACTCGGGTGCAACTTCCCGATGGGGCCGCTGCGGCTGGCGGACTTCATCGGCCTGGACACGTGCGTGCACATCATGGACGTGCTGGCCGAGGGGCTGAATAACGACCGCTACCGCGCGTGCCCGCTGCTGAAGCAACTGGTGACGGCGGGCCGGCTGGGGGACAAGACGGGGCGGGGGGTGTACGAGTATCCCCAGAAATAGGTAGGCTTGTTCGGTGAACACTAGGGCGGCGTCCACAAGGTCGTGGACGCCGCCTTTTTGTGTTGCGTTCGGAGCACGGTTGTGGGAGACTGCCGGCGTGCGGGTGGCGGGCTATGCGGAGTCTGCAGATGGGCGCGCTGGTGAAGAGCATCGTGGCGGGTGTGATCGGTGGGGCGATCGGAGCGGCGGTCTGGGCGGTGATTGCGTACCAGGCGCACGTTGAGATCGGGTGGATCGCATGGGGGATCGGCGTTCTCGTCGGGATCGCGGTCCGACTGGGAGCGGGGAACGACGTGGGGCCAATGACGGGCGGGATCGCCGCCATCATCGCCGCCGCGTCGGTGGCGGGTGGGAAGTACGCGGCCGTGTCGGCCTTCGTGGATGATGCCGCGGTGGAGTTTGGCGCGATGGTCGCCAACGCGAGTGACGACGAGATTTTCCTCGTCCTGGTCGACGACATCGCGGTGGAGTTCGCCAACCAAGGCAAGCCGATGACCTGGCCCGAAGGGATGGATTACGACTCGGCCATGGAACTGGAGGAGTATCCGAAGGAGGTTGTAGCCGAGGCGCGGGCGCGATGGGACCGTGCGGACGAGGCATGGCGCGACCAGTTCCGGGAATACGCCCGCGGAAAGATGAAACAGGGCTCCGAGCAACTCGCCGCGGCGCTCCGCGAGGAAGGCTTTATTGCGTCATTCGGCCTTCTGGACGTTGTGTTCTTCCTGCTCGCCGTGGCGTCGGCGTACGGCATCGGCTCCGGGGCCAGCGGCGGCGGCGACTGATAACCCCACCGACACTCGCGGCAGCACCGCTACACGCCCCCCCGCTCCGCGTCGGCGATGGGGGGTGGGGGGCAGTGCGCGAAGGGGCTGGGCCAAGGTGCCGATTCGCCTGACGAGCCGCGAGCGAGCCCGGGCGTGAAAGGGAGTCAGCGGGAGCGCAGCGGCCGCGAGGCTGTTGCTTCATGACGACCGGGTTTCGTTTCACCGGGCCGGGTCCGATCACGCCCCAGCAACCGGCTCCTCCGCCGGGCGGAGCCGCCGGCGAGGGGCTGCTGGCGGTGCTCGGGCGAGCCGATGCGGATGCGGCGCCGACGCGGATCGTGCCCGCGGCGACCCCGCCCGCCGATGCGGCCGGGCCGATGCGTGTGCACCCGCTGCTGCTGGGGGCGAGCCTCGGCATCATCCCGCTCGTGCTCTACGGCGCGAGGCAGGATGGATTGTCGCTGGACCCGGCGGTGATCCTGGGCGTGTTCATGGCCTGGGGCGTGTTCGTCATCATCGGGTTCGGGATCTCGTGGGTGGCGTGGCGGCTGGGTGGGCGAGAGAACGCGGCGGCGAGCAGCGCGTTCGGCGTGTTGCTGATCGTCGTCGCGATGGGGATGTTCTCGGAGCACGCCCGTGATGCGCGCGAGGCCGCGAAGCGGCGGCGGTACGAGGAGCGCGTGCGCGAGCACGCCGACCGGGCGGGGCTGCGGGCGAGGCAGCGCATCGAGGCCGGCAGTTCTTTTGTGCATGACCCGGCGGAGAC
Organism: uncultured Phycisphaerales bacterium; assembly: GCA_937891445.1. Taxonomy (GTDB): domain Bacteria; phylum Planctomycetota; class Phycisphaerae; order Phycisphaerales; family UBA1924; genus CALAFV01. The sequence goes on from CALAFV010000510.1 coordinate 1,765, forward strand.
GCTGGCGATGGTGGGGACGCTGGACGAGGCGGCGCGGGATCTGACGGGACCCGCCGCGGGGATCGCGCGGGCGTGCGCGCAGGTGCTGCGCGAGATCGAGGCCGAACGGGCCGACCTCGATGCAGCGCTCCAGCGGTTCCTCGGCGCCGGCGGGTTCGACCCGTCGACGCTGCGGACGCCGGACTCGGTGGCGGCGCGTCTGCGTCTGCTGACGGAACTGGAGCGATCGACGGGGGCGTTCCACGAGTTCTTTGCCGGCACGCCGCAGCGGTTGCGCGAGTTGCTGAGCGAGGAGGGCGTGCCGCGGGCGATGATCGAGCGCGAGGTCGCCGGGTTCGAGCGTGGGGCGCGGATGGACCTTGTGCGCGAGTCGTGCGAGCAGGAGCGTCTGCTCCAGAGCGCCGGGCGGGCGCAGTTGGAGATCCTCCAGGCGTATTTCGGGTACTGGCAACTCGGTCCGGGCGGCGTGGTGGAGTTCGACCCGGCGGTGCCGGCGTCGGTGGTGTCACGGTTCAACCGCCAGGCCGAGCAACTCAGCCGCGCGGCAGAGCGGCAGGCGCAGATCCAGGCGGAGTTCTTTGGCGCCGAGCGGCCGCGATCGGAGACGGTCAGCGTGCCGACGATTCAGGGCTGAGGCCCTACGCGGGCCAGAAGAGGATCGTGGCGGCGGCCGCGGCCACCACGGCGGCGAAGAGCGGCGCAATGCGCCGCAGCAGCGCGGGGCCGCCGAGCGTCCCGGCGAGGATTCCCTTGAAGACGATGTTGGAGAGGGCGCCCAGGAGAATGGAGCGCCACGCAGCGCCGTGTTCGAGGCGGCCTTCCTGAGCCAGACGCGCGGTGGAGAGCGTGATCGCGTCCATGTCCGTCAGCCCGGAGATCACGGCGACGGTGAAGACGCCCGCGCTGCCGAAGTGGTCGCGGGCGGCGGCGACGGCGAAGATGACCGCCGCGTAGATCGACGCGAAGATCAGGGCGGAGCGCAGTTGCGTCGGGTTCTCCGGTTCGGGGAGAGACTCGCGTTCACGCCGGGCGGCGCCCCAGGCGATCAGGGCCATCGCCGCGGCGACGCCGGTGACGGTGAGGATCGGCAGCCCGGCGTCGTTCACAAGGTTGGGTGCGACGACGCCGATCTCGACCAGCACGCGTCCGAAGACGAC
>CALAFV010000511.1 GCA_937891445.1 uncultured Phycisphaerales bacterium
CCGCGCTTGGTGTCACGGTTGGGTAGCGTACGGTTGGGTGGCGGTTGGTGTCAAGGGGGTTGGTTGGGGTTTGTTGGCTGGTTGAGGGGGAGAGGGTGAGAAGGGGGGAGACACGGGCTGAAAGCCCGTGCCACGGAAGGGGGGAGGGGGGAGGACGCTCATCCCCGGCTTTGCCGGGGGGCTCAGAGGCGCCAGAGGCTGGAGCCCCAGGTGAGGCCGCCGCCGAAGGCGACGAACATGACGATCTGGCCCTCGTGGACGCGGCCGGCCTTGCGTAGTTCGTCGAGGCAGAGGGGGACGCTGGCGGCGACGGTGTTGCCGACGCGGTCGATGTTGATGTAGAGCTTGTCCTCGGGGATGTTGAAGCGCTCGCGGGCGGCGTGGAGGATGCGGGCGTTGGACTGGTGGCAGACGAACATGTCCACCTGGTCGGCGCGGAGGCCCGCCTTCTCGAGGGTCTCGGCGATCAGGCCGGGGAAGGTGCCGACGGCGAACTTGAAGACCTGCGCGCCGTTCATCTGCACATAGTTGTGCTTGGAAGGGTCGGGCTCGACGCCGGGGGGGAAGTCGTAGGAGCAGGTGGGGATGTAGATGTCCTTCCAGCCGGGGCCGTCGGCGTGCATCGCCTGGGCGAGGATGCCCTTGGTGCTGTCGGGCGTGGCCTGGAGGATCGCCGCGCCGGCGCCGTCGCCGAAGATGATGGAGGTGGCGCGGCCGGCGGTGGAGTAGTCCATGTACTTGGAGAGGGTGTCGGCGCCGATGACGGCGATGGTGCGGTAGGAGCCCATGCGGATGAGGTCATGGGCGGTGTTGAGGCCGAAGACGAAGCCGCAGCAGGCCGCGGAGAGGTCGAACGCGCCGGCGCGGCTCGCGCCGACCTCGTTGAGGACGCGGCAGGCGGTGGGGGGGCAGGCCATCTCCGGCGTCATGGTGGCGGTGATGACCAGGTCCAGGTCGTCTGGCTTGAGGCCGGCGTCGGCCAGCGCGGCGCGGAGGGCGGCGGTGGAGAGGGTGTAGACGGACTCGCCGCCGGCGCGGTTGACGATGCGGCGCTCGCGGATGCCGGTGCGCTGGACGATCCACTCGTCGGAGGTGTCCATCATCCCTTCCAGGTCGGCGTTGGTGAGCCGGCGGGAGGGGAGGGCGGAGCCGGTGCCGATGATGCGGACGCCGATGGGCCCCGGGGCCGGGGGAACGGGGAGGCCGCGGGGGTCGGTCGCGGACGCGTCGGGCTTGCTCGGCATCAGGCGGGCTCCGGGAGGTGGCGGGCGACGTGGGCGACTTCCGCCAGGCGGCGCACGATGGCGTCGTTGACCCCGGAGTTTACGTAGGCCTTGCAGTTGCGGATGGCGGATCGGATCGTTCGGGCTTCGCTCGAGCCGTGGGCGATGACGCAGACGCCGTTGACGCCCAGGAGGGGAGCCCCGCCGTACTCGTGGTAGTCCTTTGAGGCGTAGATCTCTTTGAAGAGGGGCTCGAGGCGCATGCCCAGGTCGAGGTCGCGGTTGAAGATCTCGGCGGCGAAGTTCTGGAGGAGGGAGCGGGCCAGACCCTCGGCGAGTTTGAGGACGGTGTTGCCGACAAAGCCGTCGGTGACGACGACGTCGGCGGCGCCGTCGAAGAAGTCGCGTCCCTCGATGTAGCCGATGTAGTTGAGGCCGGGGGTGGCCTTCAGCAGGGCGTGGACCTGCTGGATCATGTCGGTGCCCTTGCCCTCCTCGGCGCCGATGTTGAGTTGGGCGACGCGGGGGTTCTCGATGCCCAGGACGGTTCGGGCGAAGGTCTCGGCCATGAGGCCGTACTGCCAGAGGTGGGTGGGGCGGGGCTCGGGGTTGGCGCCGGCGTCGCAGAGCATGACCGTGCCGTGGAAGAGGGGCATGGGGACGGCGATGCCGGGGCGGTGGACGCCGGGGAGGCGCTTCATGTGCATCGTCGCCGCGGAGACGCAGGCGCCGGTGTTGCCGGCGGAGAGGACGACGTCGCAGGGGCACTCGGACTTGCGGGAGCCGAGGAGGGCCATGCGGACGATCGAGGAGTCCTTCTTGGCGCGGACGGCGTCCACCGGGGACTCGGCCATGCCGATGACCTCGGAGGCGTGCTCGATGACGATGCGGGGGTCGCTGATGCCGCGTTCGGAGAGGATCTCGTCGATGTCGCGGCGGTTGCCGACCAGGACGAGTTGGTCGTCGGGGGCGAGGCAGGAGAGCGCCTCGATGCACCCCTTCAGGATCGCGTCCGGGGCGTGGTCACCGCCCATCACATCGATGGCCAGCCGCATGGGTGAGGCCTCGGGGGCGGTGAAACTCCGCGTGAGGGGGGAAGGGAAAGGGGATCAGTCCTTCTGGACACCGATGCCGAGTTTGGGGACGCTGATGCGCAGGCCCGGGCGGACGTAGCCGGATTCCTTGCAGACGCGGTGGTGCATCTTGGGCTGGCCGCTGAGGGGGCAGACGGTGGGCTTGGCGCCGACCAGAGCGTGGTGGGAGCGGCGCCTCCGAGTGCGGCCGTGGCTCTGTCGCAGGGCGGGTTGCATGTGGCGGACCTTCCTGACTCGGCGGCCCCGTAGGGTTGGGCCTGCGCGGTAAGCGTGCGTGGCAGGGGTAACCCCGCGGGAGATGGTCCCTCGGGGGAGGGGAAGGGTATGAAACCGCGGGGAGCCAGTCAACG
>CALAFV010000512.1 GCA_937891445.1 uncultured Phycisphaerales bacterium
GCGGCGTCCGGTGGATGCGTCCGAAGTGCCGGCGCCGGTCGCGCCGGCCGTCGTGGTGCGCACGCCCGCCGCATCGGGCACGCCCGTCGCATCCCCGACCCCCGCGGAGATCCACGCGTGAAGTGGGAGCCCCTCGCGGCGATGGCCGCCCTGCTGGCGCTGGGCATCTGGCTCGTTGTCGGGAGCAACCCGGCGCACCTGCGGGGAATCGAGAGAGTCCCCGGGGCCACGTACAGCGAGTTCCGCGTCAGCGACCAGCGCGGCCTGGTCGAGTACAACCCGGCCGCCGAGCCGCGCACGCTGCGCCTTCGCTTCCGGAACCACGACTCGGCGCCGATGACCGAGGCGGAGTTCAGGAGCACCTTCGGCGAGGACGCCTACCGCGAGGCGACGCGCGGCGGGAGTTGGCTCTTCCGTGCATTCAACATCACCTCGTGGTTCAGCCTGGTCTGGGTCGCCATCGGCTTCCTGGGCCAGATGGCCTTCTTCGGCCGCATGCTCATCCAGTGGGTGGTCAGCGAGAAGCAGCGCCAGAGCGTTATCCCGGAGGCTTTCTGGTGGCTGAGCCTGCTGGGCGGGGTCGCGCTGTTCACCTACTTCGTCTGGCGCAAGGACATCGTCGGCGTGCTGGGGCAGACCTCGGGGATTGTGATTTACGGCCGGAATCTCCGGCTGATCCACAAGCAGCGCCGTCGCGCCGCCCGGGCCGCCGCGACGGAGGACGCTCCGGCGGCCGTCACCCGGACGACCGCCGCGTGAAGCGACGCACAGACCGCCCGGCCGCCGCGGCGGCTATCGTCCATTCCGAATTTGCCGCTTCCGCGCACTCGTTATGGGGCGACGTCCCGATCCGTCCGATTGAAGGGCCATGAAACTCTTCCTCGATGACCGCGAGGTGCAGACCGACTCCGCCGACCTGGCGGGCGCCATCGCCGCCGGCTGCCGCGAGGCCGAAGCGCGTGGCCGCATCATCGTCGAGGCCCATCTCGACGGACGCCCGCTCCCGGGCGAGATGCTCGCCGACCCGGCCTTCGCCTCGCAGACGGGGGGCGAGATCCGGCTGACCACCGCCGAACCGCGGGCCCTCGTGCTCACGACGCTGCTCGACGTGGCCGACGCCCTGGAGGCCGCCCGGGACGTCCAGCGCGACGCCGCGGAACTGATCCAGACCGGCCAACTCGACGCCGCGCTGCCCCGGCTCTCTGAGGCGCTGAGCGTCTGGGAGCAGGCCCGGCAGGTCGTCGTGCACGGGTGCGAACTGCTGAACATCTCGCCCCACACGCCGGTCCCGGTGTCCGGGGAGCAGACCCCGGCGCAGGGCCCGGGGGTGACGATCGCCCAGCGCGCGGATATCTTGGCGGGGCACCTGGGAGAGGTGAAGCGATGCATCGAGGTGCGCGACTGGACGGGGCTGGCCGATGCGCTGCTGTACGACATGGACGCGCAGGCGGAGGTCTGGCGCGGCGTGCTGAGCGGCCTCGCCTCGATCATCAGGGAGAGCCGCGGGGCCTGATCGCGCCCCCATCGGGTGAGGGAGGACGGGCGTGACGGCGGTGCGGCCCAGGGACGCCGAGCGGATCGACACGCTCATGGAGAAGGCCAGCCGCGACTTGGCCGCGTGCCGGTACTTCGAGGCCGAGCGAGCGTGCGTCGAGGCCCTGGCCCGCGCCCACGCCGCCGGCGACTACGAACGCATGGCGCGCATCGTCATGCCGCTTCAGGAGGCCCGGCGCCAGAAGCGCGACATGGCCTTCGACGCAACGGAAGAAGTCACGCTGGTCAACGATGCGCTGCCCAGCGGCCGCGCCCTGCGCCCGGGCTGCTACCTGGTCGCCCCGCCGCGCGTCGGCGTCGATGGCCGCGCCCTGCGCGAGGCTGCCGACCGCAAGAAGGTCCCCACCATCATCGTCGTGCGTGAGCCCACGACGCGCGACGGCCTGTGGCCCATCGTGGCGATCGGCCCCGTGACCTTCCGCGCTCGCGTGCAGCCCCCACCGGGCGGGCCCGATGCCCTCCCGACGCGGGAGTGGATGCTGGAGGCCAACGAGGCCCTCGGCGACGCCGGGATCGCGCAGGTGCCCCCCGGGGCCGATCCGTACACGCGTGCCGACATGCTCTACGAGCGGCTGCAGGCCCACCCGGACCACGAGAAACTGCACCAGTTCCTCGCCGATGCCTGCCGCGAGGCCGCCCGCTCGCCGCGCCCAGCAGCGCACCGCCGGCGTCAGATGATGGCCCTGGATGAACTCGAGGCCGAGTCGGACACGGATGAGTCCGACGCGGATTGATCCCCCCACCACCCGCCGCCATCGCTCAGTAGTGGTACCGCGAGCCGCCGAAGCGGTAGCCACGCCCGTGGTGATGGTGATGGTGGTGACCGTGATGGCCGTGATGATGACCGGAGTGGTAATACACGGTCGTGTCGTAATACGACACGGTTCCGTGCGGATAGTACCCGTACTCGTACGTGGTGTACGACGAGCCGCCGCGGCTGTACCGCTCGTTCTGATCGCCGATCACGCCACCGGTGAGGCCCCCCAGCACGGCGCCAACCGCCGCCCCCTCGCCGAAGTTGCCTGAGAAACTCCCGATGATCGCCCCGGCGCCCGCGCCCAGGGCGGCGCCGGAGAGGGCCCCCTGCCCGGCGTTCTCGCACCCCGCGCCGACCATCGCCATCGCCGCGGCCGCCAGCAGGGCCGCCCCACGACG
>CALAFV010000513.1 GCA_937891445.1 uncultured Phycisphaerales bacterium
CACGATGACCTTCACCCCTGTCCAGGCCCGCGGCATCCGCATCCGCGGCGTCCCCGGCGGCGAGCACCGCTTCATCAGCGTCGCCGAACTCCGCGTCGTCGGCCTCCCGGTCGGCGTCGGCGACGGCCCGCGGCGCGTGGACACAACGCTGCGGGTCAAGGACACGGCCGGCCGCACCGCCGTGGCCCACACCGTCGTCTCCCCCGCCAACACGCCGCCGCAGGTCGAGATCACCTCACCGGCCCCCGGCTCCCTCTACCGCATGACCGGTCCAACTCCCGTCGAACTCCGCGCCACCTTCAGCGACGCCGAGCACACCCCCGACCAACTCTCCTGCGCCTGGACGGTCGCGCTGCACCACAACGACCACAACCACCCCGAGCCGCCGATCGAGGACTGCGAACCGACGATCTCGCTCTCCCCCGCCGGCTGCGACGGCGGCAAGGCCTACTGGTACCGCCTCTCCCTCACCATCACGGATGCTCACGGCCTGAGCACCACCCGCTGGGTGGACATGTACCCGGCCTGCTGCCTCCCCGACTGGAACCTGGACGGCGCCCTCACGAGCACCGACATCTCCGCTTACCTCACCACGTGGGTCGCCGCGCTGACAACCGGATCGCTCGAGGCCGACTTCAACGGCGACGGCGCCGTCACCTCGCTCGACGTCTCCGCGTTCATCACCGCATGGCTCGCCGCGCTCCAGGCCGGCGGCTGCTGACCGCACGCGCGGGGCGCTACCGCCCCACGCCCGCCATCACGCCCTCGATCGCCTCCGCCGCCGCCCGCGCGGCGCGCCGGCCCTCGAGTTTGCGGCAGACCTCGGCGAGTTGCGCCCGCTGCTCGTCCATCGCCCCCGGCGCACGCAGCAGCCGCACCGCGGCCATCGCCACCTCTTCCCCGTCCTTGTCGAAGTACGGGATCAACTCCGGCACGATCCGCTTACCCGCGATCAGGTTCGGCAGCGTGAAGTACGGCGTCGAGACCAGCCACCGCCCCAGCAGGTGATACATCAACCTGCTGAAGCGGTAGAACGTCACCATCGGCTTCCGCTGCCTCGCGACCTGGAGCGTGACGGTGCCGCTGGTCACCAGCGCCACATCGCACCACCGAATCACCGCATCGGTGTCGCCGGAGATCATCTCCATCCCCTCCGGCCACCCGCCGAGCGACTTTGCGCGGCGGCGGAGTTCCTCCGCGACCTCGGGCTTCGTCGCCGCCACCACGGCTGTCGCGTGCGGATACACCTGCCGCAGCCGCCGGAACGCATCAAGCAGCACCGGGAACGACCCGCGCAACTCCCCCGGCCGCGAACCGGGCATCAGCGCAAAGCGCGGCTGCGCCGGCCCGCCCGGCGGCGCGGCGCTTGCGCCGATCGACGGCCACGCCGCGATCCGCCGGTCCAGTTCATCGGTGTCCAGCGGCTCGTCGAAGAGCGGATGCCCGATGAACTTCGCCTGCACCCCGCGCGTCAGGAACCACGCCTCCTCGAACGGCAGCAGACACAGCACCAGGTCCGTCAGCCGGCGCAGTTTGCGGATGCGCCAGGATGCCCACGCCCACACCTGCGGCGCCACGAGGTGAACCACCCGCGCCCCGCGCGCCTTGGCGATCGCACAGATCGGGAAGTTCGCCGCCGGCGAGTCCACCGGCACGTGCACCGCGACCGGGTTGGCATCCAGCCACGCCGCGATCCGCCGGTTGATCCGCCGGTGCTCGCGGATCTTCGCCAGCCCCGGCATCCCCATGACCGCGTCGTCCCCCGTCCGCTCAACGATCACCGCCCCCGCCCGCTCCATCTTCGGCCCGCCCCACGCGTAGATCGGCACATCCGGCCGCCGCGCGCGCAACTCCGCGATGACCGTCGAGGCGTGATCATCGCCGCTGGGCTCAAACGCGGTGAACAAGACGCCTCGCCGCGAGCCCGATGCTGCGGCTGAAGCCATAGCAACCCCGGACTCCGTCGCAACCGCTGCGCTCAAGAGCGACTCCCGACCACAATCAGCACTCGATCGCCGACCGCCAATCGCCCCACGACCACTTCCTCCTGTGCTCTACTTCTGTGCTCTACGCTTTAGAACCCTGCAGCCTCGAACCATTCCGACGGCGCCCGCTCCAGCGCCCCCGCGATCGCCACAAGACTCTCCAGGCTCGGCAGGTGGCTCCCCCGTTCGATCGAACTCAACTGGCTCACACTGATCCCGCACGCCTCGCTGAGGTCCTTCAGCGTCCATCCCTTCTCCGTCCGAGCCAGCCTGATCTGCCGCCCCAGTTCTGCACGCAGCCGGTCCTGCGGCCGCCGCCCCAGGCCAAGTTTCTCCACCGCCTGCGCCAGCGTCCGGTTGAGTTCCTCGATCGAGAACGGCTTGGCGATGTAGTCGAACACCTGGTGCTTGAACGTCTGCCGCATGGAGTCCAGCGACGGGTACCCCGTCACGACGATCACGCACAGTTTGCTCCACCGCCGCCGGATCTCCTCCAGCACCTCCTCCCCGCTCGCCCGCCCCATCTTCATGTCCAGCAGCACGACGTCCGGCAGCCGGCTCTCGCACAGTTGGAAGAACTCCTCCGGCCCCGCCGCGACGCGCACGTCGTGCCCCTGCCCCTCCAGCAGCCCCGCGATGTACTGGCGGAAGTCCGCATCGTCGTCCAGCGCGACGATCGACAGCGGCGGCACCTCGCCGGCCGAACCCTCGGACTTGTCCAGCGTCTTCCCGGTTTCCACGGGCCGATCCTATGAGCCCCCGGCCCCGCCGCGCCCATCCTCCCCAAACGGCGGGGGAGCCTCCGGCAGCACCACCTCGAACACCGCCCCCGGCTCATCCTCGCGGTTGCGCGCCAGCAGCAGCCCATCGTGCTCCCGCACGATCCCCTCCGCCACCGCCAGCCCGAGCCCCGTCCCGCGCGAATCCAGCCGCGTGCTCACGAACGGCTCGAACAGCCGCTTGAGCACCTCCGGATCAATCCCCGGCCCGTTGTCCGTAATCGTGACCGATACCCACCGCCGCCCATCGCGCTCCAGCCGCTCGCAATCCACCACGATCCGCCCCCTCTGCCCGTCCGCCCCCTTCGTGCCCTCGTGCCCCCTCGCCTTCGCGCCCGTCCCCGCCGCCATCGCCCCCTCCACCGCATCCACCGCGTTCCGCAGCAGGTTCACCAGCACCTGCACCATCCGGTCCGCCTCGCACTCCACCGCCGTCCCAGCCGGCACGCGGTTCTCGAACGCCACCCCCTTCGCCTCGCGGTCCAGACTCACCAGCGTCCACGCCTCTTCGATCAGCGGCCGCAGTTCCGCCGGCGCCCCCTTCGCCGGCCGCACGCGCGCGAAGTCCAGCAGGCTCTCGCTCAGTTTCTCCAGCCGCCCCACCACCCGCACCATTAACTCCGCCTCGCTCACGTTCAGCCCCGACCCGCGCCCCTTCGCCAGTTTCTCCGCCAGCCCCTTGAGCACCGCCAGCGGCGTGTTCATCTCATGACTCAACCCCGCCGCCAGCA
>CALAFV010000514.1 GCA_937891445.1 uncultured Phycisphaerales bacterium
GGCCCGCCTGACGTTCGCCTGCGGCTACCGGTACGAGGACATCCCGTGGATGCTCGGCGGGAAGGACCTGGGCGTCGTCCCGTCGGTCTGGTGGGACAACGCCCCGCAGACCGTCTTCGAGTTCATGGCCTGCCGCGTGCCGGTCCTGGGGGCGGAAGTGGGGGGGATCCCGGATTTCGTCCGCGACGGCGAGAACGGGCTGCTTTTCCGCGGCAACGATCGGCGGCACCTGGCCCAACGTCTCGTCGAGGTTATCGAGAATCCCCGGATTCTCAACGACCTGCGTGCCCGTGTGCGGCGGCCGAAAGACATCGAGACCCACGCGGTGGAACTCGAGGGCGTCTACGGCGGCGCTGTCGCGTCGGTAAACCCCTAACTCACTCCGGCTTCGGTGCTCAGAACCCGCTCTCACGGGCACTTGAAGCGGCTTGCACCTACACTCTCCGGACTCGCCGGAGGCCCACCCCAGCATGCGACCGGGGTCCGATACGACGACTGCTGAGCCCACAAGCCGCCCCGTCGCGGTGCATCTCAACGGCAACGGCCATCCTGCGCCGGCGCTCTCGACGCCGCCTACCCCCCGAGCCGGGGATGGCGCGGCGACGCCCTCCGCGACGGCCCGCATCGCCGTCGTGGTGGTGACCTGGAACCGCCACGCCGACGTCACCCGCGCCATCGAGGCCCTGTCCCGCCAGACCTACCCGCGGGACCTGATGGACGTGGTCGTCGTGGACAACGCCTCGACCGACGGCACCCTCGAGCACCTGCGCGAGCGATTCCGCCCGGACGCGATCGTTCAGAACCCCACCGAGCGGGCGCACGAGCCGGCGTTCGAGCCGGCGGAGCCGGGTCCGGGGCCGAACGTCTGCGGCTTTCGATCGCTCACGGTCGTCCGCAATACGGCCAACCTGGGCGGCTGCGGGGGGTTCAACACCGGCTTCGGGTTCATCGAGCGGAACCTCCAGCCCGATTTCGTGTGGCTGGCCGATGACGATGCGGACTTCCCTCCCGATGCGCTGGCAAACCTCGTCCGGGCCGCGCAGAGCGACGATCGCATCGGCATCGTGGGCTCGCGGACGGTGAGCATCGCCGATCGCGAGACGACGATCGAAACGACGATCTATTTCGACCGCCGCGTGGGCGCGATGTGCGACGAGCCCCCGCCGCACCACCCACTGCACGAGTCGCACCGCCAGTGGGTCGCGACCACGGGTGGGCACAGGGGCAAGCGGGACTTCGCCGGCATCCGCGACGTGGACATCGTCAGCGCCTGCTCGCTGCTGGCCCGCTGGAGCGCCGTGCAGAAGGTCGGGTACTGGGACTGGCGGTACTTCATCTACTGCGATGATGCGGACTGGTGCCTCCGTTTCGCCAAGGCCGGCTACCGCGTCGTGCTGAACCTCGACGCGGTCGTGTACCACACGCCCTGGCTGCTCAAACTCACGCCGGCCCGGATCTACTACTCGCAGCGCAACGCCGTGTGGATGCTCCAGAAGGTCCTGCCCACCCGCGAACTTCGCCGCGTGACGGGCCGGTGGATGCGCCACCTCCTCAGGGACGCGCTTCGCGCCGCCATGCACCGGCGGCTGTTCCACGCCGAGATCATCCGCACGACGGTCCGCGACATCATCACCGGCCGCGCGGGCCGGACCGGGAGCGACGGCCCCCCGGCGCTGCCGCTGATCGAGGCCTTCCGACGCGCCGGCTGCCTGCGGCCGGAGGCCCGCGTCGCGCTGGTGTGCAACCACGGCGACCGCGGCGGCGCCCCCCTGCAATGGGGCCGGCAGGTCCGCGACGCGATCCGCGCCGAACTCGCCCGCAGCGCGCAGGAGGGCGAGGCCGAGCCGCGCTGGATCGAGATTGTCCGTAACGATGTGGAGGCCGCTGCCCTGGCCGAGCCGGCGCCGCCTCCCGAAGACCGGCCTCCCGAAGTTCGCATCGTCTACGGCGGCCACCGGCTCTCTCGTCTGCGGCGGCAACTGGACCTGCTCCGCGTTCCGCCGCGGGCCGTGGTCATCTTCGACCAGACCAACGACTACCCCGCGGTGCGAGGCCGCTGGAACATCCACATCGACATGAAGAAGCCCGCCGCCGCCCAACTCGAGCGCGACGGCCCGCTCCCCCGCGCGGTCTTCCTGCTGCGCTGGCTCAGCACGGTCGTGCGTGCCGCCGTCTTCACGCTCACCGTCCGCCCGTACACTTCGCCGACCAAGTACGGCTGACCCTTCCCCGCCCGCTTTTCCGCACGCAATGGCCGACGCCCAGTCTCAGCACGCACCCGCCGCGACGCTTGCTCCCCCCGGCTGGCGGCGCACGACGCGCCCGCTGCGTATCGCGATCCTCGGCTGGGCCAGGCTCTCGGCGCAAGCCTCGGAGGGTTCCGGCTACAACCTCTCCAAATCCGAACTGGCCCGAGGTCTGGCCATGAGCGGCCACACCGTTTTCTACCTGTCGGCGGGGATGACCTACCGGGTCCGCGGCGGGCCGCGCATCGCGCCGCGCGAGCGGTGGGGGGGCGTCGAGTGCTTCGAACTCATCAACTCCCCCAACCTCGCCCCGTCGGCGCACAACTTCCGTAACGTCCTGACGGAGACTTCCTGCCCCTCCGAGTCCGCGCTGGTGCTCCGCTGGTTGGACGAGGTTCGCGCCGAGGTCGTGCACATCCACTCTCTCGAGGGGTACGGCCTGGACCTCATCGGCGCGATCGAAGACAGCGGCCGTCCCGTCGTCGTCACGCCGCACAACTACTGGTTCCTCTGCCCGCAGGTTGACCTGCTGCACCAGGAGCGCCGCGTCTGCGAGGACTACGACGGCGGGCAGCGGTGCGTCGGCTGCCTCGAGGCGATCCCGCCGCGCACGATGATGCGCAAGCGGGCCTGGGATCAACTCATCCAGCGCCGCCTCGGTCCCTTCGCGGCCTCGGTCATCAAGCGTGTTCTCGACAAGGCCGGTCCCGCCGCGCGGCGCATCGCCCGCACGGCCGTTGCGCCCAGCCCCGACCTCCCGCCACCCAATCCCGACCGCCTGGCCGACCCAGAGATCGCCTGGGGCTTCAGCATCGAGCCGCCTGTCGCGACGGCGGCAGCGGGCAACGGCCACGCCGCGCCGCCTCCCGACGGCCTCATCCGCCACGATCTCCCGCTGGAGAAGCACGAGAAGCCGGTCCCCTTCGATGCGGCTCCCGAGGATGCCAACGAGCGACTCCTGGCCGCGCGGCATCACCTCAAGGTCCTCAACGACTACGGCCGCCGCCGGATCGCGGGGATCGAGGCCCTGAACCGGGCGTCGCTCATCATCCCTCCCAGTGACTTCCTCCGCCGCCTGCACGTCAGCATGGGCGTGGACGAGGCCCGCACACGCTGGGTCCGCCTCGGCCAGCCGCACTTCGACCAGATCAACCGCCGCGCGCGGCGTTCGCCGTTCTATGACGTGGTTCCGTGGGAGGCCTCGACGGCGACGCGTCCGCTGCGATTCGCCTTCTTCGGCACGACGCGCCCCAACAAGGGCCTCGAAGTGCTCGCGCAGGCGATTCCGCTGCTGCCGCGCGAGGTCCGCCAGCGGGCGCAGTTCTCGATCCACGCCCACGGCATGGACTTCGCCTACCGCAAGCGTCTGAGTCTGTACCCGGAGGTGACCGTCCGCCCCGGCTACGACCTGTACCAACTCATCGGCTCGTGGGGTGAGTACGACGTCGGCATCCTCCCACACATCTGGCTGGAGAACTCGCCGCTGGTGATGCTCGAGCACCTGCACGCCGGCAAGTTCGTCGTCGCGTCGCGCCTCGGCGGGCCGGTGGACTGGATCACGCCGCCCAAGAACGGCCTGCTCTTCCAGGCCGGCCGCCCGGATGCGCTTGCATCCTGCATCACCCGACTGGTCCGCGGCGAGGTGCCGATCCCGACCCCACGCCAGGTGCACGAGGCGACGGTGCTGCGCAGTTATCCTGATCACGTCGCCGAAATCGAGTCGATCTACTACGAGGTCCTCGACCGCGCCCGCCGCGCCCCCGGCGCGGCCTCGGCCGTGACGGTCCCGCCGCGCCCGGCGCCCGCCGCGGTATAACAATCGGTCCAACACGCATCCAAGATGCCGCACGAAGGGGAGCCCATGCCGACCCGAGTCCACCGCCCGCGCGCCCTGGCCCTTCTGCTTGCTGCCGCTTCCGCCCTCGCCGCGACGCTTACGCCCGCCGCGGCCCGCGCCGACGAGGGCATGTGGCTGCTCAACGCCCCGCCCCGCCAGTTGCTCCAGGAGAAGTACGGCTTCGACCCCACGCCGGAATGGCTCGAGCACGTGCAGAAGTCCGCGGTGCGCTTCTCCACCGGCGGCTCCGGCTCGATCATCTCCTCCAACGGCCTGGTGATGACCAACCACCACGTCGTCGCCGACCTGCTCGGCGAGATGTCCACGCCGCAGCGCCGGCTTCTGGAGGACGGTTTCCTCGCTCGCGCCGCCTCGGAGGAACTCAAGGTCCCCAACCTCGAACTTCTCGTTCTCTGGTCGATCGAGGATGTGACCGCGAAGGTCAACATCGTCGTTGAAGAGGGCATGTCCGCCGCCGAGGCCAGCGCCGCTCGTCGCCGGCGCATGGCCGAACTGGAGAAGCAGTCGCAGGACCAGACGGGCCTGTACTCGCAGATCGTCACGCTGTACCAGGGCGGGCGGTACCACCTCTACCGCTACAAGCGCTTCACGGACGTCCGCCTGGTCTTCGCCCCGCAGAAGGACATCGCCGCTTTCGGTGGCGATGTGGACAACTTCGAGTACCCCCGTTACTGCCTCGACGTTGCGCTGCTCCGCATCTACGACAAGGGCAAGCCGCTGCGCCCTGAGCACTTCCTCGCCTGGAGCGAGGCCGGCGCGGCCGAGGGGGACCTGGCGATCGTCGTCGGCCACCCCGGGACGACGCGCCGGCTCTACACGCTTGATCACCTCACCTTCCTGCGCGATGTGGAGTCGCCGCTGCACCTCCGCAACCTGTGGCGGGCCGAGGTGAAGATGCTGAACTTCGCCGCCCGCTCCGAGGAGTACCGCCGCGCGGCGGAGAACGACCTCGCGGGCATCGCCAACAGCCGCAAGTTCTACACCGGCCAACTGGCGACGCTCCACGACCCGGCGACCTTCGCCGCCAAGGCCGAGCAGGAAGAGGCCCTCCGCGCCGCCGTCGCGGCCAACCCGCAGTGGGCCGAGCAGTGGGGGGGCGCCTGGGACCGCATCTCCAAGGCGATGGCCGACCGCCGCGCGTGGCACGTCCGCTACGTCGCGGTCACCAGCGTGTTCGGTTCCGAACTCTTCTCACGGGCCCGCACGATCGTGCGCCTGGCCGAGGAACTTCCCAAGCCCTCTTCCGAGCGGCTGCGGGAGTACCGCGATTCGAACCTCGAGTCCGTGTACCTTGACCTGTACTCCCCAGCGCCGTTCTACCCCGAACTGGAGGTCGCCAAGATCGCCTCCGGCCTGGCGAACATGGCCGAACTCCTCGGCGGGGATGATCCGATCGTCGTCGCCGCCTTCGCGGGCAAGTCGCCCGCGGAGCGAGCCCGCGAACTGGTCTCGGGAACGATGCTCTTTGACGTCGAGGCCCGGCGAGCCCTGGTCAAGGGCGGACGCGACGCCGTGGCCGCCAGCGAGGACCCGCTGGTCCGGCTCGCCCTCACGCTCGAGCCCGAGGCCCGCGCCCTGCGAGCCCGGATGGAGAACGAGGTGGATGCGGTCACGACCGAGGCGTACGCCGCGATCGCCGCCGCCCGCTTCGCCGTCTACGGCGAGAGCGTTTACCCCGACGCGACCTTCACGCTCCGCATGTCCTTCGGCCCCGTGCAGGGCTACGACGAGGGGAACACCTACGTCCCGCCGTACACCAACTTCGGCGGCCTCTATGAGCGCTACGCCGAGCGTCGCGGCCACCCGGACTTCAACCTTCCGAAGATCTGGCTGGACCGCAAGGGCGAACTGGACCTCGAGACGCCGTTCAACTTCGTGTGCACGGCCGACATCATCGGCGGCAACTCCGGCTCGCCCGTGATCAACACCGCGGGTGAGGTGATCGGCGTGGTCTTCGACGGCAACATCCACTCGCTGGGTGGCGCGATCCGGTACGACGACACGCTCGCCCGCTGCGTCGCCGTCGATAGCCGCGCGATCATCGAGGCCCTGGGCAAGGTGTACGGCGCCAAGAGCCTGGTCGAGGAGATCAAGGCCCGCTGACGGCTCGTCCGGCGTCACGGCCCCGCGACCCGCACACCTTCACAACGTCGCCGCAACGCCGGAGTCCGCGCCGGCTGCGGCGTACGGGCTTCGCGCCCATAATCACTCCATGGCCGCGCCCGCCCCGAGCCCTACCGTCCGCGCCAAGCTCGAGCAGGTCCGCCGCTCCCTCCTCGACCTGTCGCGGCGGAACCGCCTGCTCAACTACCGCCCGACGGGCCACGGCGCCCTGCCGATCACGGATGAGCGGCCGGACCAGATCTACGCCCTGCTGGTCGAGGCCGGCGCGACGCTCCAGTTCCTCCCGGTCGCTCCGCCACGCGAGGAGTCCACGCCGCCGCAGGAAGAGGCAGAGACCTCTGCCGTGCCTGAGGCCGTCAGCGAGCCTCCGGCGGTCGAGCCTGCCCCTGAGCCGCTGGCGACCCCCCAGCCGCCGGCCGAGCCGGTGGCGGCCGTGGAGGCGGAGTCGGGCGCGGCCTCCCCAGTGCCGCCGTCCGCCGGCCCGACGCCCGAGACGGACGCCGAGCCCGGAGGCGTCGATCACCCCGCCGACCTCGGCGGTGCACCTCCTGCCGTACCCGCGGATGCGCTCCCCGACGACGCCTCGCCGCCTGCCGACAGCGCCACCCCCGCCGATGCGCCCCCGGAACTGGCCCCGCACCACACCGATCGCTTCCTCCAGACCTCACTGACCGAGGCCGCCCTTCAGGACCGCCTTCTGCGCCTCTGGCGGCAGGCCGAGAGCGCCCTCCAAGAGCAGGGGAGCAACATCCTCTACCTCGCCCTCGGCCTCGTGGAATGGACCGACGCGGACTCAACCACCAGCCGCGCCCCGCTGCTGCTGATCCCGGTCGAACTCAACCGCCGCTCCGTCCGCGGGCGGCACACGCTCAAGCACACCGGCGAGGATCCGGTCGTCAACCCGGCGCTGGCGGAACTCTGCCGGCGCACCTTCGGCGTCGAACTCCCATCCCTGGACCCCGACGCCGAGGACCCTATCGGCGCCCTCTTCGCCGCCGTGGCCGAGGCGATCGAGCCCCTCCGCGGCTGGCGGCTGCTCCCGGAGATCCACCTCGGGCTCTTCTCCTTCGCCAAACTCCTGATGTACCTCGACCTCGACGACGCCCGCTGGCCCGCCGAGGCGCCGGTGACGGCCGGGCCGATCATCCGCTCACTTCTGGGTGAGCCCGCCGAGTCGGAGACGCCGCTGCCGCCAGTGCCCACGAACCTCGACGACCTCGACCCCGCCCAGGTCTTCCAGGTCGTGGACGCCGATTCGAGCCAGCAGGCCGCGGTCGTCGCCGCCAAGAGCGGCCGTAGCCTCGTCATCGAAGGCCCGCCGGGCACCGGCAAAAGCCAGACGATCACCAACATCATCGCCGAGTGCCTCGCGGCCGGGCGGACGGTGCTGTTCGTCGCCGAGAAGGCCGCGGCCCTGGAGGTCGTCAAGTCCCGCCTCGAGCGCGTCGGCCTGGGCGACTTCGTCGCCGAACTGCACAGCCGCCACGCCAGCAAGCGGGCCTTCATGGAGGACCTCCAGCGCACGCTCGCCCGCGCTCACGAGCCGCCGACGAAGCGCGAACTCGTCGGCGCGGCCCACTTGGCCGAACTCCGCTCGCGTCTCAACGCCTACGTCAACGCCCTCCACGAGCCGCAGGCCCCGCTGAGCCTGACGCCCTACGCCGCGATCGGCCGCGCCGTCGCCCTCGCGGATGCCCCGGAGGCCCCCTTCGACCTGCCGGATGTGCTGGAGTGGGACGCCGCCCGCCTCCGCGCCGCGGAGGAGGCGGTCACGGCCCTCGCCCACGCGGCGGATCGCACCGGCGACCCGGCCACGCACCCGTGGCGAGGCGCCGGCCTGACGGAACTGCCGCTGACGGCACGCCAGCAACTCCCCGGCCGCCTTCGCGCCGCCGCCGAGGCCGCGGCGGCCGCCGCCTCCACCGCCGCCGACCTGCAAACCCGTCTGAGCCTGCGTCCCCCGGCGAATCTCGCGGAGGCCGACGCGATCATCGCGCTGGCCCGCGAGATCCTCGACGACCCACGCATCGACCCGGCGCACGCCCGCAACCCCGCGTGGGATTCGATTCCCGCGGAGATCCACGCCGCGCTCGAAGCCGGCCGCCGCCTCGCCCGCATCCGCTCCGAACTGGTCCCGCGATGGGCCGATCCCGACAACGACACCGACTGGACGCTCCTGGCCCAGCGCCGCGCGACCCCGCCCGGCTGGCTCGGGCGCCTGCTCTCGCCGCAGTGGCGAGCCGACACAGGCCTGCTCCGCGGCTACCTCAAGCCCGGCGTCAACCCGAATGACCCGCAGATCGCGCTGGACCTGAACCGCCTTGTCGAGGGCCGCCGCCTCCGCGAGTCGCTCGATGCCGTTGCCGCCCGCGCCCGTGAGTTGCTGGGCGACCTCTGGCAGGGGCCGCGGACCGACTGGGACGCCGTCGAGCGTTACGCCTGCGCCGCGGCGCGGCTGCGCTCCATCCTCTCGCGGGGCTTGGGCGACGCCGCGGCGGTCGAGCGACTGGCGACCGACGACGGCCGCGCTGCCCTGCGCGACCTGACCGTACGCCTCGCCGATCACCTGACGACGCTCCGCAGCGCCTTCGGCGATGTGCGAGCCACGCTCCACGCCGACCCGGCTCCGTTCCTCGGATCATCTGAGGACACGACACCGTGGGAGGCATGGCAGGCCCGGCTCGGAGAGTGCCTCGCCTCGCCGGAATCGCTGGACGACTGGGCCGCCCGCAACCGCGCCCGGGCCCAGGCCGCGAGCGCGGGCCTGCTCCCATTCCTGACATGGCTCGACACGACGCAGGCGGCCGCCCCCTCCGACCTTCCCCGCGCCTTCCTCCGCCAGTTCTACCGCCTCTGGCTCGACGCCGTCATCCGCGCCCGCCCGGCGCTGGCCGAGTTCCGCGGCGAGGACCACGAGCGGATCATCGAGAAGTTCCGCGACCTGGACCGCCAGTGGCTCGAGGTCTCGCGCCAGCGGCTGTGCGCGCAGGTCCACGAGCGCCGGCCTCGCATCGGTTTCGCCACCAGCGAATCCTCCGGCCTGGGAATCCTCGAACGCGAGATCCGGCGCAAGCGCGGCATCAAGCCCATCCGCCAACTCCTGGCCTCCCCCGCCGGGCCGGCTGTCCAGCGCATCAAGCCCTGCTTCATGATGTCGCCGCTCTCGGTCGCCCAGTTCATCGAGCCCGGCGCGCTGATGTTCGACACGGTCATCTTCGACGAGGCCTCGCAGGTCGAGCCCGCCGATGCCCTCGGCGCGATCGCCCGCCTCCGCCCCGGCGGCCAACTCATCCTCGTCGGGGACGAGAAGCAACTCCCGCCCACCAACTTCTTCGCCGCCGTCGGCGCGGCGACGGCCGAGAACGGAGACGCCGCCGACGACCTCGCTTCCGCCTCCGACCTGGAGAGCATCCTCGGCCTCGGCCAGGCCGCGATCCGCGACCGCTTCCGCCTCCGCTGGCACTACCGCTCGCGCCACCAGTCGCTCATCGACTTCTCCAACCGCGAGTTCTACGAGAGCGACCTGCGGGTCTTCCCCAGCCCGCAGCGTGCAATCGCGTCCACGTCGGCCGCCGCCGCAAGTGGAAACGGAGCCCCGCCCCCCGTAACCACCGAGCCCGAACTCGGCCTCTCGTTCCGCTACATCGAGAATGCCGTGTACCACCGCGGCGGCCGCTCCGGGCCGGCCCAGACCAACCCCGCCGAGGCCCGCGCCGTCGCCGAGGCCGTCCTCGCCCACGCCCGCGAGCACCCGGAACTGAGCCTCGGCGTCGCCGCCCTCAGCGTCCGTCAGCAGAACGCCATCGAGGATGAGATCGAGCGTCTGCGTCGCGAGCACAACGACCCCCGCGTCGAGGCGTTCTTCTCCGGCGCCCGCGAGGAGCCGTTCTTCGTCAAGAATCTCGAGACCGTCCAGGGCGACGAGCGCGACGTCATCTTCATCTCCATCGGCTACGGCCGCGACAAGGAAGGCCGCATGACGATGAACTTCGGCCCGATCAACCAGGACGGCGGCTGGCGGCGGCTCAACGTCCTGACGACCCGCGCCCGCCGCCGCTGCGTCGTCTTCTCCTCCATCACCGACGCCGACATCCGCGCCGATGAGTCCTCCCCTCGCGGCGTCCGTGCCCTGCGCGGCTACCTCGCCTTCGCCCGCGCCGGCGGCGTGCTCCCGCGCGACGCCTCCGCCCAGCGCGATACCACCGACGCCCTCGTCCCCGCCGCCGTCGCCGACCGCCTCCGCGCCATGGGCTGGGACGTGGACCTGCACGTCGGCTCCGCCGGCTTCTGCGTGGACCTCGCCGTCGTCGATCCCGCCTCCGGCGGCCGGCGCTACCTCGCCGGCGTCGAGTGCGACGGCGACACGTACCGGGCCGCGGCCACCGCACGCGACCGCGACCGCCTGCGTCCCAGCGTCCTGGAGGGCCTGGGCTGGCGTCTCTGCCGCCTGTGGTCGCCCGACCTGCTCGCCCAGCCGGACACGACGGTGGCCCGCCTGCACGACCGCCTCACGCGCTCCGCCCGCCAGCACCCGGCCCCGCGTTCCGACCCCGCGCTCTCGCCCGCCTCCACGCCGGTACGCGTGCGTCAGGCCACCGACGGCCGCCGCGCTGCCGCCGACACCGACAACGACGCGCCCGCCGTTCCGCCCGGC
>CALAFV010000515.1 GCA_937891445.1 uncultured Phycisphaerales bacterium
GCGCGTGCGGGTTTGCAATCGCCGTGAACTTCCGGGGTTGGCCCTTCGGGTCTTCCACCCACTGGCCCGCCGCGTTCCGCCGGAAGCGGAGGATTCTCCCTTGGGCGTTGCGCCGGTAGTCCTGTTGCTTCGGCGTGACTGTGATCCTAGCGAACGTCCCTCCCCGCGCCCGGCCCGTCCGCCCGGCGGCAACTTATCAGACCGCCGCCTCTCTCCCGACCGGATGCCCCGCCCCCGCCAGTGGGCTCACCGACCCCGCTCGCGGCCCAGGTTCGCAAAAAACGCCCGCGCGGCGCCCTCAGCGCCCACCGGAGGCGCCGACCGATCCCGCGCGGGCCCTTCGGCATGGCTCGCGGCCGCTCGAAGAGCCATGCGGCGCGCTCCACGTGCCATCCTGGTCGCTCCACGTGCCATGTTGGAGCCTCCACGAGCCATGCTGGATCGCCCAAGAGCCATGTTGGAGCGCCCAAGAGCCATGCTGGAGGCTCCACGAGCCATGCGATTGGCTCCGCGCGCGAGGCCCGAGCGCGCGGAGCCTCTCTCGAGTTCCCGACCGGAATCCGAAAATGGGCCGCCGGTTCGCCCCTCCCCCTCTTCGTCCTCTGCTTCCCTCCGCGTTCCCGCGTTTCCCTCCCCCTCCCCTAATGCCGAGTGCCTCATGCCTAGTGCCTAGTGCCTAGTGCCTAGTGCCTAGTGCCTCATGCCTCACGCCTCCCCCTTCCTATCCCATCGCAATCCTTCCAGTCTGCCAGTAGCCAAACGCCTCCCGGGCGTCAAAGATTGATCTCAGCCTGTCCCGGTCCCGCGGCCCGCCTCGTCCAGACCCCGATGAGCGCCCACGCCTCCACCCAGCACCTCACGACCCTCCCCGCCGCGGCGGCCGAGGCGGCCCTCCCGGCCGAAGAGGCCTCGCCGCGCCGGTGCGGGCTGGCGGCCTCGCTCGTCGAACTCACCAAGCCCGGCATCACGCGCCTGGTCACGATCACCTCGGCCGTCGGCTTCGCCATGGCCGCCCTCTCCCGCGTCGATGTGGCGTGGACGTCCCTCGCCCTCGCCGGCGCGGGGGCGATCATCGGCACCGCCCTCTCCGCCGCCGGCGCGCACGCCCTCAACGAGTGGTGGGAGCGCGACCTCGACGCCCGCATGCCCCGCACGCGCCGCCGCCCCCTCCCCGAGGGACGGATCACCCCCGGCCTGGCGCTGGCCTACGGCATCCTCCTCGCCGTCGCCGGCTGCACGCTGCTCTGGGCCGTCTGCGGCCTGGCCCCCGCGCTGGTCTCCGCGGCGACGATCTTCTCCTACCTCCTCATCTACACCCCCCTCAAGACCATCACCCCCCTGGCCACGCTCATCGGCGCGGTCCCCGGCGCGCTGCCGCCGCTGATCGGCTGGTCCGCCGGCATCCTCGCCGGCACGGGCCTCTCCGGGACCGATGCGCTGCTCACCAGCCTCTCCGGCGCCGGCGGCTGGGCCCTCTTCACACTCATGTTCGTGTGGCAGATCCCGCACTTCCTCGCCATCGCCTGGATGTACCGCGAGGACTACGCCGCCGGCGGCTACCGCGTCCTCCCCGTCGTCGAGCCCGACGGCGCCAGCACCTCCGCCGTCGTCCTCCTGTGGACCTTCACGCTCATGGTCGCCATGGCCGGCCCGGCGCTGGTCATGCCCGACCTGGTCGGCGTGATCTACCTGAGCGTCGCCGCGCTCACGGGCGTCCCCTTCTGCATCGCCGCCGTGCGTCTGGCCCGCCGCCGCACGCGCGACCTGGCCAAGCGCGTCTTCATTGCCTCCGTCGTCCACCTCCCGCTCGTCCTCGGGGCGCTCGTGCTCGACGGTTTCGTACAGGTGCTCTGACCGGGGGAACAGCCTCGTGACATCGCCCGTGCCGGACAGCCCCCCCGCCGTCCGCTGCTCGGATGTCCGCCGCACCTACCCCGCCTCCGCCCGCGGCCGCCAGCCCACCGTCGCTCTTCAGGGCATCTCCCTCGACGTCCCCGCCGGCCAGTCCCTCGCACTGCTGGGCCCCAACGGCTCGGGCAAGTCCACGCTCCTGAAGATCCTCGCGACCCTCGACCGCCCCGACGCCGGCTCCGGCCCCGTCGAGATCCTCGGCCTGTCCCTCACCAGCGCCGCGAGCCTGCGGGCCGCCAGAGCCCGCCTCGGCGTCGTCTTCCAGTCCCCCGGCCTCGATCCGCTCCTGACCGTCCGCGAGAACCTCGTGGCCGCCGCGGCCCTCTACGGCCTCCGCGGCCGCGACGCCGTGGCCCGGGCCGACCGCCTCCTGGGCGACCTCGGCCTGTTGCAGCGGGCCGCCGACCGCGTCCGCACCCTCTCCGGCGGCCTCGTCCGCCGCGCGGACCTCGCCCGCGCCCTGCTCCCCGACCCCGACCTGCTCCTGCTGGATGAGCCCACCGCCGCCCTCGACCCCCGCGCCCGCGCCGAGTTCCTCGCGGTCCTCGACGACCTGCGCACACGTCCCCGCGCCGACGGCCGCCCGCCCCTGACGATCATCACCAGCACGCACACGATGGACGAGGCCCAGCGCGCCGACCGCGTCGTCCTCCTGCACCGCGGCCGCATCGTCGCCGACGGCGCGCCCGACGACCTGCGCCGCCGCCTCGGCGGCCTGTTGCTGCGCTGCCCGACGCCCGATCAGGCCACCCGCGACGCCGCGACCGCCATCCTCCGCGACGCCGGCCTGACACCCGCGCCGACTTCCGGCGACGGCCAACTCACCGCCGCCGCCGATCAGCCCGAACGCCTCGAACGCGCCCTGGGCCCCCTCGCCCGCCAGGGCATCCCCTTCGAAGTCGGCCCGCCGACGCTCGCGGATGTCTTCCTGGCCCTCACCGGCGAAGCGCTCGACGTGGATGCCCCGCCCGAGCCAACGACACACGCACGGAGGTCGCGCCACCAATGACCACCGCAGCGTCCACCCCGCCCGCCTCCGCCCTTCCCGCTCTTGCCGCCCTTTTCCGGCGCGAGATCGTCCGTTTCCTCCGCCAGCCCTCGCGCATCGTCGCCGCCATCGGCACCGCCGCGCTGCTCTGGATCGTCCTGGGCTCCGGCTTCGCCGGCTCGTTCCAGATGGCCCCCGCCGCTGAGACGGCAAACACAACTCCGGGTGCCGCCGCCGTTTCCTACTCCGCCTACCTCGTCCCCGGCATGGCCGCGATGGTCGTCCTCTTCGCCTCGATCGTCGCCGCGATCTCCCTCATCGACGACCGCCACGCCGGCCTCCTCCAGGGCGTCCTGGTCAGCCCCGCCCCGGCGTGGGCGATGGTGGGCGCGAAGGTCGGCGGCTGCGCCGTCCTCGCCCTGGCCCAGGGGATGCTCGTCCTGGTCGCCGCGCCGCTGGCGGGCGTCACGCTCACCCCGATGGGCCTCCTCCTCGCCGCCGCGGCCCTCGCCTGCATCGCCCTGGGCATCGCCGGCCTCGGCCTGGCGCTGGCCTGGTGGATCGACTCCGTGCAGGGCTTCCACGGCGTGATGAACCTCGTGCTGATGCCCATGTGGCTCCTCTCCGGGGCCTTCTTCCCCGTCGAGAGCGCCGCGGGCTGGCTCGGCTGGGTCATGCGCCTCAACCCCCTCACCTGGCCCACCGAGGCGCTCCGCTCGGCCCTCCTCAGCGGCGGCCCGGGCGCCCCCGCCGCCTGGCTCGGCGCGATCGCCTTCGCCGCAGCCGGCGCGGCCCTGCCGTGGCTCGTCATCCGCCGCGCATCGGGTCAATGATCCAGCAGGAGCACCAGCCGCCCATCATGCCGACGTACCTCAAGGTCATCCTCGCCGTCGCCATCATCCTCTTCGCCGCCTCCGCCGCGGCCCTGGTCGTGCTCTCGGGCATGCGCGGCGCCGCCACGGTCACGATGCCCCCCGGTTCCGCCGGCGCTCCGCTCAACGCGCAGACCGCCGCCCTCCCCGACCCGCAGGTCGAGGACCTCCGCATCCTTCCCTTCACGCTCACGACGCAGGACGGCGCCACGATCACCGACGCCGACCTCAAGGGCAACGTCACCATCATCGACTTCATGTTCACGCACTGCCCGCTGGTCTGTCCGATGATGACCGGCACGCTCGCCGACCTCGCCGACCGGCTCAAGGGCACGGACGTGCGTTTCCTCAGCATCAGCGTGGACCCCGACCACGACACCCCCGAGCGCCTCCGCGAGTTCGCGGGCCGCTACAACGCCGACTTCTCCCGCTGGACCTTCGCCCGCGGCGACCGCGACGCCACCTGGCGCATGGTCCGCGAGGGCCTCATGTTCGCCATCGGCGACGACACCGACCTCACGATCACCCTCCCCGACGGCTCGACGATGCTCAACATCCGCCACCCGTCGCACTTCGTCCTCGTCGGGCGCGACGGCCGCGTCCTTGGCCTCTACTCCTCCACCGACGAGGACGCCGTCAATCGCCTCGAACAGCGCGCCCGCCTCCTCGCCAACCCGCGCTGACACGATCCGCCCCAACAGGGCCGGGGCGTCTTCCGCCCCGACACGCCGGCAATGTCTTTCCGCCCCGAAGGGGCGGAGGAGTATTCGCCCACGCCCTCATAC
>CALAFV010000516.1 GCA_937891445.1 uncultured Phycisphaerales bacterium
GCGGGCGGCCGCCAATAGCGGCGGAGCCGTAGAGCCGACCGGACTGGCCCCAAGACGTGGGAGGTGTGTGCCGATGGCCCTTGCTTCGCAAATGACCCGCAACGACCGCATGCCCGGGACCTGGGGCGCTTCACGCGGACGCCGTCGCGGCCCGGGCCGCCGCAGCGCCGCGATCGTGCTGCTGGTCGGGGTCACGGCGATCGGCGTGGGCCTGTGGGGGCTGGCCAAACTCCGCTCGGGCCGCACGGCGGAGATCGTGGGCACTCCCGGCACGTCGCCCGCCGCGTCGCAGACGTTCGAGGTCGCCACGCCGCTTCCATCCGAAGGCTCCGTCGAGCCCCAGCGTCCAACGATGTTGACGACGGCCGCGGCCGATCAGGCCGCACGCGGCGTGCTGGGCGCTCAGGTCCCGTCCCCGGCGACGCCGACGCCCACGCCGGCCTCGGAGCCGGAGATTCGTCCGACGAGCAACCCCGCGCCGACCCCGGCGCCGGCCAACCCGATCGTCGTTCCTCCGACGGTCGCCAAGACCCCCCCAGCGGGCGTCCTGCCGGCGGACCTGGAGGCCAGCGTTGCCGCCGCGAACCGGGCGATCAAGGAGAACCGCCTCGTCGAGGCCCGCACGCTCCTGAACCGGGCGTTGCTGGACCCTCGCACCGGCGAGGTCGACCGCGCGGCCATCCGCGCTCAGATGGCCGAACTCAACCAGTCTCTCGTCTTCTCCCCCGCCGTGTTCAAGGGCGACCCGCTCGCGGACACGTACACCGTCAAGAAGGGCGACACACTCGCGCGTATCAACAGCCACCTCGGGCTGGGGGTTGACTGGCGGCTCATCCAGCGGATCAACCGAATCAGCAGCCCGAACCGGATCAACGTGGGGCAGAAACTCAAGGTTGTGCGTGGTCCGTTCCATGCGGTCGTGGACAAGGACCAGTTCCGGATGGACATCTACGCCGGCGAGCCGGTCTCGGCCGCGGCGGCGCGACCGACGCGGGCCGACGGCGTCGAGCCCGGTTGGATCTACATCCGCTCCTTCCGCGTCGGCCTGGGCGAGCACGGGACGACGCCGATCGGGACTTTCGTGGTCCGTCCGGGCAGCAAACTTATCAACCCCCACTGGCGGAACCCCCGTACCGGCGAGGAGTTCGCCGCCGACGACCCGAAGAACCCGATCGGCGAGCACTGGCTCGGGCTCGATGGGCTCGACGAGGCGACCAAGGCATACCAGGGCTACGGCATCCACGGGACGATCGACCCCTCGTCGATCGGCCAGGAGAAGTCGATGGGCTGCGTCCGCCTGGCTCCGGACGACGTCGCGCTGGTCTACGAGATGCTCGAAGAGGGCGTCAGCATCGTGCGTATCGTCCCCTGAAAGGGGGCGAGCATGCCGAAGGTCCGAACCTCCGACGGGCTTGAACTGACGTACACGACACGCGGCGACGCCGACGGCGCGCCGATCCTGTTCCTGCACGGCCTGCACCTCACCGGCGCGATGTGGGACGAGGCCGCCTCGCGCCTCCCTCGCGGATGGCGCGGCATCATGCCCGACCTCCGCGGCCACGGCGCCACGCCCCCCGCGCCTCCCGGCACTGACGCCACGGCGGACCCCTCGCCGTCCGTCGCGCGGCTCGCCCGCGACGCGATCGACCTGCTCGATGTCGTCGCGCCGACGCAGCCTGCCGTGATCGCCGGGTTGTCGATGGGGGGTTACGTTGCTTTCGAGATCTTCCGCCTCGCGTCCGCGCGCGTGCGGGCGCTGGTCCTTGTGGACACGCGCGCCGGCGCCGACAACGAAGAGGCCGCGCGGGCCCGCGAGATCAAGGCCCACACCGCCCTTCGCGGCGGCGGGGGCGAGATCGCCGACGAGATGGTCCAGCGCATCTTCGGCTCTTCCGCGTCGCCCAGCCTGCGCGAGCAGTACCGCGGCATCATCGCCGCGAGCAACCCTGCCGGCATGGCGTGGACGCTGCGGGCCCTGGCCCGCCGTCCTGACTCCGTGCCCACGCTGCCGACGATCCGCATCCCGACGCTGATCGTCGTCGGCTCGGAGGACCAGGTTACGCCCCCCGCCGAGGCCCGCGCGATGCAGGCCGCGATCCGCGGCGCCCGCCTAGCGGAGATTCCGGGCGCCGGGCACATGACGCCCGTCGAGCAGCCGCACGAGTTCTCCCGGGTCCTGGGCGAGTTCCTCGAATCGCTCCCCTGAGGCGGTGTCCTGCTCCGTGCAATACACGCACGCGGGCATCGTTGAACTCCCGGCGGCCGCAGGTCCGCCACAGGAGTCCACGATGCTGCGTCCCACAATCTTCGCCCTCGCGCTCTCGGCCCTTGTCGCGGCTCCCTCGCTCGCGCAGCCGGGACCGCAGCGAGACGACCGTCCCCGTCCTGAAGCCCGCCAGCCGCTCGGCGACCGCGACGCCGCTCCGCGGGAGCATCGCCCGGCGATGCGCGACGACCGCGGTCCCGAGTTCCGTCAGGGGATCCGTGAGCGTGCGCGGGAGCGGGCCTTCCGCGACGGCTTCGACGGCCCTCGCGAACAGCGCTTCAAAGAGTTCCGCCCCCGCGAGTTCCATCGCGACGGCGACCGGGGACTCCGTGGCCGGCACGGGCCTGAGGGCCGTCCGGGCCAACCGGGGCTCGAAGGCCATCGCGGCCATCACGGCCTGCGAGGTCGCGGCGGAATGCCCGGCTTGCGCGGCCATCACCGCGACTTCGACGGTCCGCGCCGCTTCGGCGACCTGCGGCAGCACCGGTTCGGTGAGCGAGGTTTCGGCGCGGGCCGCCCTGATCTGCGTCGCTTCGATGCCCTCCGCGAGCATCGGTTCGGCGATGTCCGGGATCATCGCTTCGGAGAGCGCCGCTTCCGCGAGGGCCGTCCCGACCAGCCTCGCCGGGAGTTCGCTCCGCGCGGCCCTCGGGGGCAGGCCCCGGGCCCGATGCTGCGCCGTGAGGGTCGTCCGCCGATGCCGATGCCGCGTGGTGGGCAAGGGCCTCGCTTCCGCGACGATGCCCGCGGCCGTGCTCCGGAGATGTTCCAGCGCGAGCGTCCCGCCCCCCGCGAGTTCCGCGAGGACGATGAGCGTCCGGCGCCGCGCGCTCGCACCCGCCGCGGCCCGCGCATCGACTGACCTGACCGCTTGTGATCACAGATAGCCCCTCCTTCCGTCGCCGCAATGGCTGACGCCGGCCGCGTCCCCTGCACAGGACGCGGCCGTTTTTCATTGCTTGGCCGCGGCAGCCGCGGGCCCGTGTGCCGGTATCAGCGGCCATGCCGATGCGTGACGCCATCATCGACGCTCTGACCGCACGCCTCCGGGACCTCCCTTCCGTCCGCGCCCTGTGGCTCGGCGGGTCCGACGCCACCGGCCGGCGCGACGCCTACTCCGACATCGACTACTGCGTGATCGCGGACGACGGTTCCGCAGGCGAAGTCTTCGCCGCGGCCGAGTCGGCGCTGGCCGCGATCTCGCCGATCGAGATCGGTTACCGCCTGCCGCAGTGCCCGTGGCCACACATGGAGCAGGCGTTCTATCGGCTCCGCGATGCGGGTCCGCACCTGCTCGTGGACTTCTGCGTCCTCTCCGCAAACGCGCCGCCCGAGGCCCGCTTCATGGAGCGAGAGCGCCACGGCCAGCCGCAGATCCTGTTCGACCCCAGCGGCCTGTTGGCGCCCGTGCCGATGGACCGCGCGGCGCACCAGGCCCGGATCGCCGCGAGAATCGCCGACCTGCGGCAGCGCTTCCCGCTCTTTCAGACGCTGGTCGAGCGCAACCTGGCCCGCGGTCAGGCGGTTGACGCTCTGCACTTCTACATGAACCTGACGCTGCGCCCGCTCATCGACCTGCTGCGCATTGCGTACTGCCCGGACCGCTTCGACTTCGGGGCGCGGTACCTGAAGTTCGATCTCCCGCCGCAGATCGCGGCGGAGGTCGAGCGTCTCTCATACGTCCCGGATACCGAGGGCCTGCGCCAGCGGTTGTCGGACGCGGCCCGTCTGTTCGAGAGCACGCTCGCGCAGATCGATGCAAGCGGGACGGGCGTCCGCGTCGCTACCCGCCCCGCCCCCGCGTCCTGATCGGAGCCTTGCGCGGGTCAGCGCCCCTTGCTGCCGCGCTGCCGCCGCTCCTTGTGCCCCTCCTCCGCCGAGGGCCCCCGTCCTTCCCGTCCCTGCTCGGGCGGGCCGGCTTTGCGCCGATCCGGTTGCTCGTACACGAACTTGTTGAACCGACTCAGGCCGCCATCGGCCGTCTCCTCCTGATAAAGGAAGGTGAGCCCGGCTTCGTCGAACTTCTCGAAGAACTCGTCCCACTCCAGGGGTTCGAGGTTCTCGTCGGGTTCCTGAAAGTCGATGCGCAACAGGCCCGGCTCCGCTCCGCGCGCTGTGCCGCGGACCGTGGCCGGGCGGCCGCCTCGTTCCTCCACCCAGCGCCGGATGGTGTCGTGGTCGCGCGTCGTCTTGGCTTCGTGCTCGCTCATGCGTGGAACCCCGTTCCCCCGCCCCGGGCTGCCGCGGGCCTCGCCGCTGCCGGTCCCGTGTACGCCTGCCGCGATTCTCACCGGGGCGGCCGAAAACCGGGCCAATGAAGGACAAATGGTCCTTCACGGCACGCCCCGTATGCTCCCGCACGGGCCCGCGCTCCGCGGGCCGTGTGGAGCACACAGCATGCACACCGGACGATCCCTCGCCGCGTTCGCCACTCTTTGCTTGGCCACGTTTGCCGTCGCTGTTCCGCCCGGTCCGGGCCCGATGCCGCCGCCCGGGCCTCACGGTGGCCACCACGCGGATATGTCAACCATCGTCGTCACCGGACACGGCGAGGTCTCTCAGCGTCCCGACACGGCCGTCGTGCGTCTCGGCGCCACCGCGCAGGCCGCGACCGCCGCGGCGGCGCACGCGCAGGTCAACCAGGCCGTCGCCGCGTCGATCGAGAAGATCCGCGCCCTGGGCGTGCCGGATGAGCGGATTTCAACGGCCTCGCTCTCGATTTACCCCGTCTACGCCGAGCAGCAGCCGCGGCGCGAGCCCGTGGAGCCGCGCATCGCCGCGTATCGCGCCAGCCAGACGATCCGCATCGAACTGGACGACCTCAACGTGGTCGGTCCCGTCATCGATACCGCCGTCGCCTCCGGCGCCAACCAGTTCGAAAGCCTGACGTTCGAACTGCGGAATGACGCCGAAGCCCGCCGGCAGGCGCTCCGCCTCGCGACCCAGGATGCGCGAGCCAAGGCCCAGGCCCTGGCCGAGGCGCTCGAGGTCGGCCTTGGCGGGGTCTACCAGGCGGCGGAGCAGGGCGTCGTGGTCCCGGTTGTCCGCGCCGAGTTCGCGATGCGGGCCGGCATGATGGCCGACGCGGCGCCGACCCCGGTCGAACCCGGGCAACTGCGGGTGCAGGCGTCCGTCATGCTCACGTACCGCATCGAGCCGCGCGGCCACTGAGCGACGGAGCGGCGGCCACGGCCCACCCGGGAGCCCGAATCGGGAAACCCCGCCCTGCGGTCCCGCGGGCGAGACCCGCGTTTTTCCCTCGAAATGAGCGTCGCGATCAACGCGGCAACCACCTTGAAAGTGAGTGAGCGGTAGCATGGTGCCGCCAGGGCGCCCGCGGAGCGGAGCGCCTCTTTTTGTGTCCTCGTGAAAGGAGTCTGACCATGCGGACCGGATCTCGCCTCGCCATTGTCTGTGGGGCCGCGCTGACCGCCGCGGCAGCCGCCAACGCCGACAGCATCCAGATCTTCGGCGACACCGCCAAC
This sequence comes from uncultured Phycisphaerales bacterium, assembly GCA_937891445.1. GTDB lineage: Bacteria > Planctomycetota > Phycisphaerae > Phycisphaerales > UBA1924 > CALAFV01. Next base: position 5,752 of record CALAFV010000516.1, read on the forward strand.
AGCACCGAGGGCCTCGGGAACTTCGAGGGGACGATCACCTACACCCCGACCATGGGCAACATGGGCCAACTGCTCATCTCGCTCACCAACACCAGCCCCGCCGCCACCGGCGGGTACATCACCGCGTTCGTCTTCAACACCGGCGACGCCGTGAACGTCAACGTGGAGTACATCTCCGGGCCCGCCAACTTCAACGGCATCTTCGACGTCAACGGCCAGCCCTTCGGCATGCACTTCGTCGCCGGCGCCTCGACCAGCGACCAGTTCGAGGGCGGCGGTGCGCCGCAGGGGGGGCTCGGCGTCGGCCAGACCGGGGACTTCGAGTTCAAGATCACCGCCGACAACGCCGGCGACCTCTCGGCCGAGGACTTCCTGAGCGGGCCGTACGACTTCAACTTCGTTGTTCGCTTCCGCGGCTTCGAGCCCGACGGGTCGGACAAGGTGCCGGCGGGGGGCACCATGATCCCGCTCCCGACCGCCGGGGCCATGGCCGCAAGCGGGCTGCTGCTCATAGGCGTCCGGCGCCGGCGGCGTGCCGGCTGATCGTTGCTTCGTCCCGGGAACCTAGGGGTGCCTCGATGCCGGGCGGGTCGCCGCGAATCGCGGGCGGCCCGCCCGGCGTTCGTTCGAGGCAATATCCAAA
>CALAFV010000517.1 GCA_937891445.1 uncultured Phycisphaerales bacterium
TGGGCCGCCGCCCCGCGCTGCGACCGCGGGATCGGCTGCGTCTGTTGCTGCTGCTGGGAAAGCGCCGGGCTCGCGGCGATCAAGCCCGCGGCCAAAGCCGCGAGCAGTCGGCCGGGCGTGACGATCGGGTGAGCGGCCATCATCCACCTCCGCTCAGGCTGTGGGCTGTCGTTCAACGCTAGCGCCAACGGCTCCGGACCCGCCCCTGTTCCCTAAGCCTTCCTCACGAGCCCATTCCTCGCGAGCCCAGGGCCAGCCGCATCTCGGCCTCGACGTCGTCAGGAAGCCCGCACTCCGCGGCACGGTCAAGCATGCGCTCGGCGAGCGCTGTGCGCCCCTCGGCGTGCATGAGCACCGCCGCGGCAAGCCACGCCCGGTGGTCCCCCGACCGGTGGCCCACCGCCACGACATTGGCGACCGCCCGGCGCAGCGCCGAGCGATGATCCCGCAGCGCCTCGGCTTCCAGCGGGCGCGACGCGAGGTTCGGGTCGGTCTCGTACGCGATCCCCAGCGCCTCGATCCCCTGAGCCGTCTGGCCCGACAGCAGCAGGGCGAAGCCCCGCAGCCGCCGCACTTCCATATCCTCGGGCGCCTTCTTGAGGTACGCGCCGAAGTGCTCCGCCGCGGCCTCGAACTCACCCTCTCCCCACGCCGCGGCCGCGGCCTCGAGATCCGTCAACTCCACAGGCTCGGGCGGGGGTTGCGGGCTCAGGCGGTGGATAAACGGATCGAAGTTTGGGACCGTTCTATCGAAGACCTCGCGCGAGCCGTCGGACTCATCATGCTCCTCGCGCAGCCAATGCGCCCGGATGGCCGCATCCTGGTTCGTTGTCCGCTCCTCAAGCGTGATGGCCACCGTCAGGATGCCGCGAATCTGGCTCGTGATCTTCTCCACCACCGTGGGATCGCTGCTGCGGACGTAGATGCGCTCATTGGGACCGACTTCGATCTCGGTGTACCCCTGCTCCCGGAGCCTCTGGACCAACCCGCCCGCATTCTCTTGCTGGGCCATCTCGCGACGGACCGCCTCCGCCAGCGCCGGGTTCGCCGACAGCCGCTGCTCAAGTTCGCGCAGCAGCCGCGTTCTCGCGGCCGACATCTCCGGATCCCCGTCGCCGCCACGGGATGACCCACGGATCCGTGTCCCGATCTCGACGTTCTCGATGCCATGTCGCCGCATCGCCTCTTCCAGGGCCGCTCGCGACAGCGCGTTACTTTCGCCGTTGATCCGATCCACCAGCCGCGCCGCGACCAGCCGCTCGACCGGCCCCGGCTGCCCGCTCGCGGGCGCGGCCGGCCTGCGAGCCGTCTCCGGCGCCGGCGGAAGCAGGTTGTCCGGCACCTCGTTGCGAGGCAGGCCGCTCACCGGACGCGACAGTTTGGCCCTTGTCCCGGCGACATTCGGCCTTGTGCGCGGCAGCAGTTGGCGGTGCTTCGCGAACGGGACCTTCGCCCCCCCGAGCCGCTTGATCTTCGTGGCCCCCTGGGCGCGCGAGCCGCCGATGCTCATGCGGCGCGGGCCCTGCGACTTGACCGTGCTCGTGGGCGCCTCGGTTCTCTGCCTGTCGTCGTCCTTCGAGCCCGTCTGCGCCACGGCCTCGGCCGCGGGAAGACCCAGAAGGACCAACATCGCCGCGGCCAGCGCGGTGCGGGTGGCTCGCGGCGTGCGACCGTTGCGGCTCGTCGACATGGGGAACTCCGCGTCCGTGGGCGCCGAAGGCGTCGGCGAGAGGTGTCCGTCGTTCCCGGCTTCCTCTCAGTTTGACTCCCAACCCGCGAAGATGTTCCTTTGTTCCCGGGTCGTTCGGTGGGAGTACGACCCCGAATCCTGCCGATCCCACCCCGGACCCGTACCATGTTGGGCTGTGAGTGCCCCCAGCCCATCCCCCCACTCGCCACCGTCGGCCGCCTTCCCGCGGTCCCGCCGTCGCCGTTTCGCGGCCGTCCTGGCCGCGTGCGCTGCCGCAGTGGGCGGATGCTCCGTGCTCCCCGGCCAGGGGGAATCAACCCTTCAGGTCCGCGCCGCGCACGAAGACGTCGCCCTGGCCTCGACGCTGACCACGGCTGTCTTCCAGAGCACCGACAACAACACCGCGGACATCTACCTCACCGACCTCCCCATCGAGGCCTTCACCACCCCCGGCGACCTGCGCCAGTACGCCGGGAGCATCGTGCACATCCACCTCTTCTTCGTCTCGCGCTGGGGCCGCACGCCCGTGGATGCCGCGGCGTGCAACTTCGCGATGCGCCACGCGGTGGTCACCGGCGGCGAGGCCGCGGGCGTCTACGCTGGCGGCGGCTTCCTCTTCAGCGACGAGCCGCGCGGCTCGCGCTTCACCGGCAGCGTGCGCGATGCGACGGTGCGCCTCCTTCGCGCCGACCCGGCCTTCGCCGACCGGCTGAGTGAGAGCGGCGCCGCGCTGGTCTCAGGCACGATCTCGGCGCGACGGGACGAGGCCCTGGCCCGCGCCATCGCCGGGAAGTTCGAGCGGCTCGTCGCCACGCTCCCGGTCATCAGCGACCCAGCCGGCGGCGAGGGGGCGGAGTAGCCTCAGGGGTGCGCCCGCTCCCACGAGCCAAGCAGGTTCTCCGCCGCGCCCGCGTAGAGCGTGGCGAGCAGGTCCGGCGGCAGAGCAGCGCCGCGCAGCCGCGGCGCGGACATGGGCGTGTGGTTGGCGGGATCGACCATCATCAGGTCCGGGTCGGCGATCGGCGATGGGCCGTCGTACGCGGTCTCCAGCAGCGTGCGCAGCGCCCAGTAGCGGCTGGCGTACAACTCGAACGCGGCGTCGGGGCTGTCGGCCAGATCGGCCATCGGGCTGGTCGTCGCCTTCGCGGGCTTGAGGTGGTCCTCGATCGCCACGATGTCCGAGCCGAAGAGCAGCCGCCCGCGCCAGCGCGTGAAGAACTCCAGCAGCGCCTCGCGAGGATGGCGGCTGAGTTCCCGCACCATCCATTTGGTCGCCGACGTGTCGAGATAGAGATTCGGGTGGCGCGACAGCAGGCCGTCGAGGAACGCCAGGTCTTCCGGCCAGCCGCCGAAGTGGGCGGCGATCCACGGCGCCGTGAACCGATCGAGCATCCGCTCCAGCCCCTCGTACTGCGACCGCTTCGTGCCGTACTTGGACGGGTCGGCATACCGGGTCGCGAACCACGTATCCGGGTCCGCGACGTGGACCATGTACATCATTCCCAGGCGCTCGCCCAGTTCGCACGCCTTTACGCGCCACGGGCTGTCGATCTCCCACAGGTCCGTGGCCCCGTCGGGGATCAACTCACGCAGGCGCGGCGCCGCCCAGATCTTCAGAATCCGCGCCCCGAAGTCGCGATGGAACCGCTCGATCGTCTCCAGGAACCCGGCTCGGTGCGCCCGCGAACGGTCAGGATCGGACCACGTCGGCACCGCGATGAAACGGACGGTGTCGGCCATCGCGTCGCGCACCGCCGCGGCGTGCTCGATCGGCGTCATCGAGTACGTCAACCGGACGCCGTAAAGACGCCGCACCTCGTCGTAGACGCGCGAGGCCTGCACGCCCTGGATGTGCGTATGCACATCGATGATCGGCGTCGGCGGCGGCCCGAGGCGAGCCGCCTCGGTGCGATA
>CALAFV010000518.1 GCA_937891445.1 uncultured Phycisphaerales bacterium
GCGGTCGAGCGCAAGGGAGACGGCTCGCCCGTCACCGCCGCGGATCGCACAGCCGAGCAGCGCCTGCGCGACCTCATCTCTTGCGAGTTCCCCGACGACGGCATCCTCGGCGAGGAGTTCGGCGAGGCCGCCGGCACGACGCCCTACCGCTGGATCCTCGACCCCATCGACGGCACCAAGTCGTTCGTCCACGGCGTCCCGCTCTACGGCACGCTCGTCGCCGTCGAGGACCTCCGCACGGGCGAGGCGGTCGTGGGCGTGATCGAGATGCCGGCTCTCGGCTCATCCGGCGAGCGCGTGTACGCCGCGCGCGGCCTGGGGGCGTTCCACGCGGTCAACGACGCCGCGCCGACGCCTGCGCGGGTCTCCGCCGTGGAGCGTCTGGCCGATGCGATGTTCGTCACCACGTCCCTCGACTACTTCGCCGCGACGGGCACGGCGCCGGTCATGGCGGCGATGCATCGGGCCTGCGCCTCCAGCCGCGGGTGGAGCGACTGCTACGGGCACGTTCTCATCGCCACCGGCCGCGCCGAGGTCGGGACCGAGTGCGTCGTCAAGCCGTGGGACGTCGCCGCGACGCAGGTGATCGTCGAGGAGGCGGGCGGGGCGTTCAGCGACTGGAGCGGCACGCGCACCATCCACGCGCCGCGCATCGTCGTCTCAAACGGGCGAGTCCACGCGGAGACCATCGCCATCACGCGCACCGCTGACGCGGCGCTGTAGTCGCGCTTACACCCCCATCGCCCGCGCGATCACCTCGATCGGGTGCAGCGCCTCGCGCCCCGTGCCATCCCGGATCTGGTGCCGGCAGGATGTTCCCGGCGCGGCGATGACCGCATCGCCCGCGGCCCGCATGGGCGGGAAGACGCTCAGTTCGCCGATCCGCATCGACAGGTCGTACCGGTCCTTCGCGTACCCGAACGACCCGGCCATCCCGCAGCAGCCGCTGTCGAGGACCGTCACGCCGTCAGAGACGCATCGCAGCCCCACCGCGCTGGTCTCCGCTCCCCACAGCGCCTTCTGGTGGCAGTGCCCGTGCAGCACGATCGGCCCGACCTTCGCGACCTCGGCCGCCGCGGCTCGCGGGTGCGACTCCCAGCGCTTGCCGACGAACTCCTCCACCAGCATCGCCTTGGCCGCGAGTTTCTCGCGAAGCACCTGGGGCGTGCGCAGTTTCAGTTGCAGCCAGTCGTCCTTCATCGCGCTGAGGCACGACGGCTCGCAGACGAGAACCGCGGCCACCGACTCATCCTCGATCGCCGGCCGCAGCATCTCCAGCGTCGCGTCCGCCTCGGCGATCGCGTCCTCAAGCAGCCCGGTGGAGATCAGCGCCCGACCGCAGCATCCGCCGGTCCCCCACTTCTCCTCGGGCAACAGCCGCACGTCGTACCCCAGCCGCTCCAGCACCCGCCGCGCGGCCAGACCGATGTGGGGCTCGTTGTATGCCGTGAAACAGTCCGCGTAAACGACGACGCGAGGCCGGCCGCCGGGCATTGCCGCATCCTGCTCGCTTGATGCCGCTCGTCCCCACGCCTTGTAGAGCGAACGCGCAAACGCCGGGATGCTCCGGCGGCGGTCCACGCCCAGCACCCGCTCGGCCCCCCACTTCGCCAGGCGCGTCGAGTTGAACCAGTTGGCCAGCCCCGGGGTCAGCGACCCAATCCTGTTGAGCCACCGCACGTGCCCGAAGACCCGGGCGCTCAGCGGCACGCGGCCCGTGGCCCTGTACCGCTGGGCCGTGTACTCGGCCTTCAGCCTCGCGATGTCCACGTTGCTCGGGCACTCGCTCTTGCACGCCTTGCACGAGAGGCACAGGTGCAGGGTCTGCATCGTGCCCGGGTCGTCCCACGCCGGCACACCGTTCGTCCATCCCTCGCGCCCGATCTGGCCGCTGATCGCCAGCCGCAGCGCGTTGCCGCGGCCGCGCGTCGCGTGCCGCTCGTCGCGCGTCGCCCGGTAGGATGGGCACATGGTTCCGCCGCTGCTCTTGCGGCAGACCCCGGCGCCGTTGCACATCTCCACGGCCCCGCGGAAGCCGTGCTGGTCCTCGTAGTCGAAGTACGTCTCGACGTGCGGGAACACGACCTCGCGGCTGATCCCGTCGCGCTCCGGGTTGATCCGCATCCGCCGCGTGATGCTCTCGATCGGGCCGGCGCCGACGATGTTGCCGGGGTTCATGAGCCCCGCCGGGTCGAAGATGCGTTTGACCTCCGCGAACGCTCGCACGAGTTCCGGGCCGAAGAACCGCTCCAGCAGCGGCCCGCGGACCTTGCCGTCGCCGTGCTCGCCGCTCATCACCCCCCCGACGCTCCGCGCCAGGTCCGCGACCTCCACCGCGATCGCCCGCAGGCGCTCGCGGTCGGCCGGGTCGTGCAGGTCGATCATCGGGCGCACGTGCAGCACGCCCACGGAAGCGTGGGCCCAGTACGCCGCCCGCGTCCCGTGCCGGGCGACGATCTCCTTGAACCCCCGCACGAACTCCGCCAGCCGCTCCACCGGCACGGCGTTGTCCTCGACGAACGTCACCGGCTTGCGCTTCCCCGGCAGGCCGTGCAGCAGCGGCTCCCCCGCCTTGCGGAGTTTCCACGCCCGCAGCATCGCGGCTTCGTCGAGGTGGTAGTCCGCCCCCGTCACGCCCGCGATCGCCGCCACGACGCCGCGCAGCCGCGAGAACCCTTCCTCCACGCCGGCGCGTGCTTCCGCCCGCTCGCCGAACCCGCAGTACTCGACGTACAGCACCGCCTGCACCGGCGTTTCCCCCGCGCCCCCCGGCAGCATCTCCACGTACCGCCGGTACTCGATGTTCCCCCGCGCTGCGTCGAGCACGACGTCGTCCAGCAGTTCGACCGCGCTCGGCCGCGTCTGAAGGATCGGCGGCACCGCCGCCAGCGCATCCTCGAGCGTGCGGAAGCCGATCACCGCCAACCCCTTGGCCGCCGGCGTTGGGTGCAGTTTCAGCCGCGCCCGCAGCGTCGCCGCCAGCGTCCCCTCGCTCCCGCACAGCAGCCCGCTGAGGTCGATCGTCTCGGCCGTCGCCCCGCGGTCCAGTTGCTGGAGCACCAGGTCCAGCCCGTACCCCGCGTTGCGCCGGATGGTCTTGGGGAACCGCTCGCGGATGAGCCCCTCGTGCCGGCGCACGACGCCGATCACGCCCTCCGCCAGCCGCCTCGCCACGGCATTGTGCTTTCCGGCTCCCGGCTCCAGCCACACCCGCTCCCCCGTGCTCAGGGCCACCTCCAGCCCTGCGATGTTCTCGCTCGTGCGGCCGTACATGATCGACCGCGCCCCCGCCGCGTTGTTGCCGATCGCCCCGCCGAGGGCCGCCTGCCCGCTCGTCGCCGGGTCGGGCGCGAAGAAGAGGCCGCACTTCCGCCGCGCCAGTTCCCGGTTCAGGTCGTCCAGCGCGATCCCCGGCTCCGCCACCACCGTGCGCGTCGCCAGATCGACCTCTCCCACCCCGCGGCACCACGCCGACATGTCGATCACCACCGCCCGCCCCGTCGCCTGCCCCGCCAGGCTCGTCCCGCCCCCACGCGGCAGCATTGCCACGCCGTGCTCGCCGCACCACTTCACCGCGGCGTACGCATCCTCAACGTCCGCGGGCACAACGACGCCGATCGGCTCGACCTGGTACAGCGACGCATCGGTCGCGTACAGCATCCGGTCGTGCTCGCCGAAGCGCACCTCGCCGCGCACCACCGCGCGCAGGCCGCGCTCGATCGCCGCCCGGTCTGTCTCGAACCCGAGATGCGTCGCACGCGCGGGCGGCCAGCCGCCGCCGGCGCCGTCGTGCGCACCGTTGTCGCTCAGGACATGCAAACTGACCTTCGGCGAGCCGCCCATGCGGCCGCACTATAGGAACAACCACCAACCCCACCGCATGGGCAAACAGCGTGACACCCGTGGACAACCCGCCGCCACCGGCCATCTCCTCTGCGGCGGCGGGCTGCTGTGGACCGATCCGTAGCGCACAGGCCCGTCCCGTACGATGTTCCCGGGCCACCGCCCCGCCCACCCCGACGCATCCGCCCCCCCAACAAGGAGCAACACGGATGGCACGCCTCTCCACCAGACCCCGCGCCCCCTTCGCGCTCGCACTGATCGCCGGCCTCGCCCTGCCGCTGTCGGTCTGCCCCGCGCAGCCCGCCCAGCCCCGCGCTGGCGCGGCCGCCGAGGCGGCCCGCCGCGTCAACGACCCCCTCCCCCTCCGCCGCATCACCCTCTACCGCTCCGGCGTCGGCTTCTTCCACCGCGAGGGCCTCGTGCAGGGCGCCGCCGACCTCCAACTCCGCTTCAGGACCGAGCAGATCAACGACATCCTCAAATCCATGGTCCTGCTCGACCTCGACGGCGGCCGCATCGCCTCCGTCTCCTACGGCTCCAAGGACCCCATCTCCCGCCGCCTCGCCTCCTTCGGCATCAACATCGCCGACAACCCGAGCATGGCCGACCTGCTCGGCCGCCTCCGCGGTTCCGAAGTCGCCGTCGTCTCCGCCGACGGCAACATCACCGGCACCATCCTCGGCGTCGAAGTCCGCCCCACCGTCATCCCCTCCCCCGGCGGCGGCAACCCCGCCGTCGTCAACCAGCCGCACCTCTCGCTGGTGACCCGGACCGGCATCCGCACGATCCCGATCCCGTCGATCACCTCCTTCGAACTCACCGACCCGGACCTCGCCGCCGAACTCACCAAGGCCCTCGCCGCGCTGGCCGAGTACCGTGCCGAGACCGCCAAGACCGTCAACATCTCACTCGACGGCCCGCAGGGGCAGGACCGGCGCATCGTCGCGGCCTACGTCCACGAAATGCCCATCTGGAAGACCTCCTACCGCCTCATCCTCACCGAGTCCGAAGGCGGCGCCCGCGCCGGCGGCACGGCGACCCTCCAGGGCTGGGCGATCGTCGAGAACACCACCGACGAGGACTGGCGCGATGTCAGCCTCTCCCTCGTCTCCGGCCGCCCCGTCTCCTTCGAGATGGACCTCTACGAGCCGCTGTACCTCGACCGGCCCGACATCCCCGTTCCCGTCGTCGCCGGCGTCATGCCGCGCTCGTACCAGGGCGAGGCCGACCTCAAACTGGGCGTGGCGGTCGACCGGGCCATGGCCCGACAGAAGGCGGAGGCTCTGCGCCACTCCATGCCGGCGCCTGCCAGCGCCCCGGCCCAGGCCGACGCGGCCGCCTACGTCGTCCATCTCTCCGCCGAGGACATGGCCAACTACGCCGCCCAGTCCCAGGCCCAGGCAGGCGAGGTCGGCGAGGTCTTCCAGTACCAACTCGCGACGCCGGTCACGATCGAGCGGCAGCAGTCCGCCATGCTCCCGATCCTCACCGCCGCGATCCCCGCCCGGCGCGTCTCCATCTTCAGCCTCGCCGACGGGTCGGACCACCCCATGCGCGGCGTCGAGATCACCAACCCCGCCCGCGGCGGCGACGCGGCCGGCCTGCAACTCCTCCCCGGCCCGATCGCGGTCTTCGACGGCCCGGCCTACGCCGGCGACGCCACCATCTCCCACATCCCCCCCGGCGACAAGCGCCTCCTGGCCTACGCCGTGGACCTCGACGTCGCCGCGATCACCAAGCCCGAGCAGACCAGCACCATCACGCGTCTGCGCATCGTGGACGGCCTGATCGAGCAGACGATGAAACTCCGCTCCAGCACCGTCTACGGCTTTGAGAACAAGGACACGTCGCGGCCGCGCACCATCCTCGTCGAGCACCCCCGTATGAACGGCTGGGACCTCGTCGAGCCGCGCCCGAAGGACGAGGGTGACCGGCCGGGCACGACCAAGGACTTCTACCGCTTCGAACTCGACGTCGGCCCCGGCGCCTCCGGCACCCTCCCGGTCGTCCTCGAGCGCACCGAGCGCCAGAGCATCGCCGTAACCAGCCTCGACCTTCCCACCGTCCTGGCCTACCACAAGCAGGGCAAACTTTCGGACAAGGTCCTCGAAGCCTTCCGCACCGTTGCGGCCAAGCAGACGGCGATCAACGAATCCGAGCGGGCCATCGCCGAGATCGACCGCGAGATCGCCTCGATCTCGCAGGACCAGAACCGCATCCGCTCCAACATGAGTTCCGTCGACCGCACCAGCGACCTCTACCGCCGCTACGTGACCAAACTCAGCGAGCAGGAAGGCCGCCTCGAGACGCTCCAGGCCAACCGCGCCGAGCGCCAGGCAACCCTCGAGTCCCAGCGGACCGACCTGAACAACTATCTCCGCGGCCTGAACGTCGAGTGAGCCGGCGCCGGCCCGCCCCTCCACGATCGGGCCATCCCGCTGATAAAGAAAGGGGCCCGCTGCACACGCAGCGGGCCCCTTTCACGTTGGAGACGCTCAGATGAGCCGTGGTGCTCGACTCAGTCGGCCCAGAGGTGCGATCCGGCGCCCGACCCGACCTGGAGCGTGGTGCTCGTCGGGCACTTGGCGACGGGCCGCAGGAAGTTGTTCAGACGAGTGGACGGATCGTTGGCGAGGCCGCCCGCTTCATCGGTCTCGTCGATGAAGATGTTGTCCGGAATCGTGGAGGGGGTGCCGGTCTGGCGGCGGTAGGAGAGACCATCCGGGTTCGGCTTGGTCTCGAAGGTCACGTGGCCGTCGTTGTAGCCGATGTTGCCCTCCCACGACGTGCGGCCGCCGTGGATCAGCAGCGTGTTCGAGGACAGGCCGGGCTGGTTGTTGTTGTTGGCGGGGTTCAGCGTGTACTGGCCGTTCGGGGAGCCCGTGGTGTTCGTGTAGCAGGGGCCGCGGTTGCCGAAGACGGCCTCGGTCGTGGCGAACGTGTTCTGCCAGCGGCTGGCCCGCTTGCCGAACGGCATCGCCTGAGCGTAGGACTGGTTGCCGACGGCCAGACCACCAACCGTACGGCGGCGGTCCTGAGCACGGTCAATCGGCGTGCCGGCGAAGCCCGGGTCCCACAGGGCGTTGGCGGACTGCGCAGCGGCGCTGGGATCGGAGTACTGGTACTTGTCGTCGCGCACGATGGCCTGGGTGTTGGCCTCGGCGGGGCTGATGCACAGTTCGGGCGCGATCGAGCCGCCGAAGATCAGGATCGACAGGATGTTGCCGGTGTTGTCCTTCTCCTGCTCCGGACCCGGCACGGTCGCGTTGTTAATGTCGAGCCGGCTCGGACGGGGGTACTCGTCGTTGTTGTTGCCGGCGAAGACAACCATCGCCTGGATGATGCTGCGGACCTGGGTCGCGTCCTTCAGCTGGCGGGCCGACGCGCGGGCCTTGCCCAGAGCCGGCAGCAGGATGCCGACCAGCAGGGCGATGATGGCGATCACCACCAGCAGCTCGATCAGGGTGAATGCACGGTTCTTCTTCATCGAACTCGCTCCAGAGAAGCCTCGGCCGTTCGGGAGATGATCCGGGCTTCTTCTCTACGCCCGTCGGCGGCCGGCACACGCGGCCGTCCACCCCGGGGCGCACACGGGACTCACTCGCTGCGGACGCCAGACGCCAACAAGGCGCCGACGCGCCGGCGGACCACCGGGCACGACCGATGCGCAGGCAGAACCCCCTGATGCAAGGGGTCGGTCCCGCACGATCTGCGGCTGTGTCGATCGATCCGTCAACCCGCCCCCGCCGAAAGGCGGGGACGCCGCGAAAACCGACTCCGATCCGCCCCGCTCACCACGGCGATGCCGGTGGCGAGGAGGGGATCAACCAAGATGTCGGCGTCAGGAGTGGCCCCGTCGCGGATCATTGGTGGCGGCCGGACGCCGCCATGAGGACGATTGCTGGATACGGGCGACGGTTTATGGACACACCTGCGCCATGCGTGCGCACGCGCAACACGTTACAACCTACCGTATTTGATCCGCCTGTCAAGGCCCCCCGGTTCCAAGCCGGCGCCGAAACCAGTTTTTCACGGAGCCCCCCGAGTGCCCCCCACCTCTCCCACCCCCGCTCA
>CALAFV010000519.1 GCA_937891445.1 uncultured Phycisphaerales bacterium
GTCCTTCCCCGCCCTGGCGGCGTCGATGACCTGAATGGCGTGCCAGTGGTCCGGTGTCGCGATCACCACCGCGTCGATGTCCCCGCGTGCCAGCAGGTCGCGGTAGTCCACGTACGCCGCGCAGTCCGAGTTGCCGTAGTACGAATCAACCCGCCGCTTGGCATCCTCCCGCCGCGTCGTGTCCACGTCGCAGACGGCCAGCACCCGGGTCTCCGCGTGCTTGAGGAACGCGTCCAGGTGGAACCGGTTCTGGATCCCCATCCCGATCAGCCCAAGCGTGACCGCCTCGCTCGCCGGCCGCCGCCGCCCCCGCTCCCTCACCCCTCCCAGCGCCGGGGGAGCCCCGACCAACCCCGCCGCTCCCACCCCCGCAACCCCAAGAACCGCCGCCCGCAACACGTCCCGCCGCGAAAAGCCGCCGCAGAACGCGTCGCCGGGTGAGTCCGATCGCCGATGCTGCACCGATGGCGCCATGAGCCAGACCTCCGCGAATGAAGCGCGACCAGCCTACCACGATCGGCGAGCCGCGCGGAGCGCGGGCCGGACCGGCGCAAGGGGCGACCAGGAGCAGACCTACCGCTGCGGGCGACCCTCCCGCCCAGCACCCGCCCCTCCATGCCACCGAGCCACGGCGCTAGAAACACCAAGTTCTCGGAGGACGCCACGGCAACCCCCGCACCCCCACGCCTTTGTGGTCGAGAGTTTCTCCTCGAGCCGCCCGGCGAGCCCGGCCGCTCCGTCCCCCTCTTGAGCCCTTTTTCATCCCGACCGGCGGCGGCCCGCCAGCCCTCCTATACTCAGCCTTGACGGTTGCCGCGTCCGCCCGAGGTCGGGAGGACGGCCACAGTTAGCCGACGCTTTCTCTGCCCGAGTTCAAGCACCGGTTTCGATCAACTCCAGGGGCAGGATTGGAAAGCGTTATGAAGCTCTATGTCGGTAACCTCCCGTTCCAGACCTCCGAGAACGAACTCCGTGCGGCCTTCGAGGAGTACGGCCAGGTCTCCTCGGCGTCGCTGGTGATGGATCGGGAGACGGGCCGCCCCCGTGGGTTCGGCTTCGTCGAGATGCCCAACGACGAGGAGGCCCGCGCGGCCATCAACGGCCTCAACGGCCAGAACATGGGCGGCCGTGACCTCACGGTCAACGAGGCCCGTCCCCGCGAAGATCGCGGCGGCGGCCGCGGCGGGTTCGGCGGTGGTCGCGGCGGTTTCGGCGGCGGTGGCCGCGGCAACCGCGGCGGCTGGTAATCCCAGCCTCGCCCGCAGTCACCAAGTAACTCATCTCTGAGCGAAATCTGGGGCCGAAAGGCCCCGGTTTCCTTTTTGCCGCCAAAGCGCAACGCCCCGGCCACATGACCGGGGCGTCGTTCCAACAAGGATGCCGCGGGAGGAAGAAGGAGACTCAGGGCAGCGGCACAGGCACCGGGCCTCCGCCGGTGGGCACGCACCCCGTAGCGCACGCGCGGTACGCGTAGCACGGGTTGGCGTAGGTCACGCCGTCGCTGCAGATCACCGGGTCCATGTGATCGGTGCAGACGATGTTGCGCGGGCAGCCGTTGCCGCCGCCGCCCCCCGGGCGGCCCGCCAGCGTGATCGTCGCCGTCGCGGCCAGGGCGACAACGCCGGCGACCAGGGACCACTTCGACAAGGTTCGGGCGGTCGTGTTCATGGCTAGACGCTCCAGAGCGGCGGCGGGCGCCCCGATATGGGACGCCCGCTCATCCGCGAAACCGAGTTGGTCCAATCCGGCCGACGGGCTCAGTACGGCACGCACCCCGTCGCGCACGCCTTGCGCGCGTAGCAAAGGTTGCTGTACACCTGCCCGTTGTCGCAGATGACCGGATTCCAGACGTCCAGGCACTGGATACCCGGCAGGCAGTCACTCGGCCGCAGATCCTGCGCCAGCGAACTGGCGGCGGCGGCGGCGACCGCGATCACACCGAGGACCAACGAACACTTCGAGAACGTGCGAGCAGTTTCCTTCATCGGAGACGCTCCTTCCGTCGCAGCCGACCCGGCTTCCGCCCGTCCTGTCCGGCGACCGTCGCCGGAGCAACGACAGAGCGCCTCTCCGGGCCGTAAGCCGCGCCAGAATACCACCGCCTCCACGCTAGACGCGAGGATTTGCGTCGCGCCGACCGAAATGCCACATCGGTGAGTCATGCCGCCTGCTTGGCAGGCTCATGATCGCACAGGCACGAGCGATTGAACTCGGGTTATTGCCAGGTGCAGCCCGGATCTTCCCGAGCCGTCGCGGCTCCCGCTTACATCGGGATATCCACCCCGCGGTCCTCCGCGCACCGGCGGGCCAACTCATACCCCGCATCCGCGTGCCGGAACAACCCCATCGCCGGGTCGTTCGTCAGCACCCGCTCCAGGCGCTTCGCGGCTTCGGGCGTCCCGTCCGCGACGATCACCTGCCCCGCGTGCTGCGAGTACCCGATCCCCACGCCGCCGCCGTGGTGGAACGACACCCAACTCGCCCCGCTCGCGACGTTCACCATCGCGTTGAGGATCGCCCAGTCGCTGATCGCGTCCGACCCATCGGCCATCGACTCCGTCTCGCGGTTCGGCGAGGCGACGCTGCCGCAGTCGAGGTGGTCGCGACCGATGACGATCGGCGCCTTCACCCGCCCGGCCTTCACCAGGTCGTTGAACAGCAGCCCGGCCTTGTGCCGCTCCCCGTACCCCAGCCAGCAGATCCGAGCCGGCAGCCCCTGGAACCCGAACCTGGGCCGGCACGCCGCGAAGTCCCCCTTCAGCAGCGCCTCCGGATTCGCGTGGCACGACAGGATCCAGTTGTGCAGCCGGTCGGCGTACTCGCCGCTGCCGCGCGGGAACAACTTCAGGATCTCGTGGTCCGTCACGTAGATGTCGATCGCGTCCCCCGACAGCGCCGCCCACCGGAACGGCCCGCGCCCGAGGCAGAACTGCGGCCGGATGTACGCCGGCACGAACCCCGGGAAACTGAACGCATCCTCGAACCCGCGCTCGAAGGCCCGCTGCCGGATGTTGTTCCCGTAGTCGAACGTGATGCTCCCGCGGCGCTGCAGTTCGACCATCGCCCGCACGTGCCGCTCCATCGTCTCCAGCGCGTGCCGCTCGTAGTCCGCCGGCGACACGCGGCGGAGCACGTCCGCCTCCTCGACGGTCAGGTGGTTGGGGATGTACGACCGCACGTCGTGCGCCGAGGTCTGGTCCGTCAGCACGTCCGGCGTGATCTTCCGCTCGATCAGCCTCTCGAGCAGTTCCACCGCGTTGCACTCGATGCCGATGCTCACCGCCTGCTCGTACGCCGCGGCGGTCACCGCCCGGTCGATCGCCTCGTCGATCGACGCCAGCCCACGCTCCCCTGTGATGACCTCGTCCAGGTACCGGTCGCGCTTCCGCCGGATGAGACTCCTCGGGTTCACATCCGCGATCAGGCACACCCCGCCGCAGAGCGTGATCGCCAGCGGCTGCGCCCCGCCCATCCCGCCGCACCCCGCCGTCACGCTCAGCGTCCCCTTCAGCGACCCACCGAAGTGCTGACGGGCGCACTCCGCGAACGTCTCGTACGTCCCCTGGAGGATCCCCTGCGTCCCGATGTAGATCCACGACCCGGCGGTCATCTGCCCGTACATGATCAGCCCGCGGGCCGCCAGGTCGTCGAACACCTCCTGCGTCGCCCAGTGCGGCACGAGGTTCGAGTTGGCGATCAGCACCCGCGGCGCATCGGAATGCGTCTTGATCACGCCGACGGGTTTGCCCGACTGCACCAGCAGGGTCTCATCGGGCTCCAGTCGCTTGAGCGTCGCGCAGATGGCATCAAACGCCTCCCACGACCGCGCCGCCTTCCCCCGCCCGCCGTACACGACCAGGTCCGCCGGATTCTCCGCCACCTCCGGATCAAGGTTGTTCATCAGCATCCGCAGCGCCGCCTCCGCCTGCCACGTCTTGCAGGTCTTGTGCGGCCCGCGCGGAGCACGGACGGGCGGCCGCGCGGCGGCAGCGGGGGAAGTGGGGGAAGTGGGGGAGGAGGAGCGGGTCAGCGTGCCGGAGGAGGGAGGAACCATGCATTCACCGTATCGCGGCCGATCGCGCGATACAAGGGTCCCGCCTGCCGCATGGCGCTGGCTGCTCGTGCTGCCGCTCAACTACAACCCAAGATCCGGCACGTGGCTCTGAGCGGCGGGTCGGCAGCGGGGATTCGGCCCGTTAGGCCGATTCGGCAAACTCCCCCCTCGCGATCAACCCCTCGATCGCCGCAATGTCCGGCGCCGGCGGCCGGTCCGCCGTCAACTTCGGCACAACGGACCGCACCAGCGCGTGCGCCCTCTCCACCGCCTCGCCCGACCGCAGCGGCCGGTGATGCTCGATCGCCTGCGCTGCGCACAGCAACTCAATCGCCACGACCGACCGCGCCAGTTCCATGCACCGCGCCGCCTTCGCCGCGCTGCGCGGCCCCCACGAGTTGTAATCCTCCATCCCCGCGCTGGTCGAGAGGTTCGCCACGCTCGCCGGTGTGCACAGCCCGATGATCTCGTTGCAGCACGCCGCCGCCGTGTAC